>NZ_JBEOMB010000017.1:0-54740 GCF_046000175.1 Rhodoplanes sp. SY1 | reverse complement strand
GTCGCCCTTCGAGGGCCGCGCGTCGCGCGGCCGCCTCAGGGTGACGGACAATTTCCGAGCGTGCGGCAAGGTCGTCAGAACCGGTTCTTGCGCTCGCGCACCTCGGCGAACACGGCGGCGGCCGGCTTGCCGGCGAGCTTCACGGCGGCCGCCACGGCGGGCACGTCGGCGCGCAGGAACGGGTTGGATTGCTTCTCGGCGCCGAGCATCACCGGAATGGTCGGCCGGCCGGCGGCGACCTGCCGCTCGGCCTCGGCGGCGCGGGCCGTCAGCGCCGCGTTGTCGGGCTCGATGGTCTGGGCGAACTTGATGTTGGCGAGCGTGTACTCGTGCCCGCAATAGATCGTCGTGTCGTCGGGCAGGGCGCGCAGCTTGAGGAGCGAGCCCCACATCTGCTCGGGCGTGCCCTCGATCACCCGGCCGCAGCCGATCGAGAACAGCGTGTCGCCGACGAAGGCGATCTTGTCGGCGTCGAACACATAGGCGATGTGGCCGGCCGTGTGGCCGGGCGTGTCGAGCACCCGCGCGGTGAGGCCTCCCACCGTCACGGTGTCGCCCTCGGCGACGGTGGCGTCGACGGCCGGGATCGGCTGCTTCTCGTGGCGCGGCGCCGTCACCTTGCAGCCGTGCCGCTCCTTCAGCTCGGCGACGCCGCCGGTGTGGTCGCCGTGATGATGCGTCACCAGAATGTCGGTGAGGGTCCAGCCGGTTTCCTTCAGGGCCGCGTCGACGGCCCACGCCTCGGGCGCGTCGATCGACGCCGTCGCGCCGGTCGACGGATCGTGGATCAGCACGCCGAAATTGTCGGACAGGCACTTGAAGAGATGGGTCTGGGCGGCCATGGGGTTCCGTTCGCTCGATGAGGTCGGTCTGGACCTAGGATGAACCGGGCGATTGCGCAACGGCAACAAGGTCGCGCGAGGCAAGGCATCGTGTCCCGGGGCGCGGCGCAAGGCGCCGCGAACCGGGACCCAGAACGACGCCGCCAAGCTTCGCTTCGACGCCCCTGGGTCCCGGCTCTGCGGCGCATCAGGCCTTCGGCCTGACGCGCCTTGTCCGGGGCACGGATGCTGCGAACCGGAACGCTTCGATCATCAGGACGCCATGACGTCCAAACAACTCACCCGAACGCGCGGCCTTCCTCGCGCAGGATGCGGGCGATCTCGGTCAGGCGGTGGTCGTTCGAAAAATCCTCCAGACGGACCGGGAGCTTCTGGCGCCAGTTCGGGTGCTCGTTGATGGTGCCGGGCACGTTCGGCTGGTCGGCGACCTGGAAGGCGTCCTCGGCGGCGACCACCATCAGGCGGCTCGGTGTGCGGGCGAGGAAGCGGGCGATGTCGTCGAACGAGACGTGCTCGGCCGCGACGTCGCGGCGCAGCGCCTCGGCGATCCGGGTTCGGGCCTCCTGGCGTTCGTCGCCGGTCTCGCCGGGATCGAGGCCGAGCCCGTGCTTGACGGCGAGGTCGTGGCCCGACATCCAGCCCGAGAAGGTCGACAGGTCGTGGGTCGAGAACGACACCAGCGCCTGCGCCGGATACTTGCCCGGCGGGGAGAACGAGCTGTCGGTCGTCCATTCGCGCTCGAACAGCATGATCCGGTAGGACCACACGTTCCAGCCGGCCAGCGTCTCGCGGAAGCCGTCCGGCACGGTGCCGAGATCCTCGCCGATCACGATGCATCGTTCGGCCTGGCTCTCCTGCGCGACGACCGCCATCATGGCCTCGAGCGGGAAGCGCACATAGGTCCCCTGGTCGGCCTTGAAGCCATGCGGCACCATGTAGAGCCGGTTGAAGCCGAGCACGTGGTCGAGCCGAATCGCGCCGGCATGGCGCATCACGGCGCGCAGCGTCTCGCGCAGGAGCGCGAAGTCGGTCGCCATCAGGACGCGCGGATTGAACGAGGCGAGGCCCCAGTCCTGCCCGGCCGTGTTGAGGAGATCGGGCGGAGCGCCGGCCGAGAGCTCGCGCACATAGGCGCCCTGGCTCGACCACACGTCGGCCGAGTCGGCCGCGACCCCGACCGCGACGTCGAGATAGAGGCCGACCGGCATGCCGGCCTCGGCCGCGGCGGCGCTGCAGGCGGCGAGCTGGCGGTCCGCCGTCCACTGCACGAAGGCGTGGAACTCCATGTCGGCGGCGGCGCTCTCGGAGAGCGAGGCGATCGCCTCGCGCGACGGCGCCCGCCACTCCTCCGGCCAGTTCCACCACGGGCCGCCATGGCGGGCGCGCAGCACCATGAAGGCGCAGTAGCCGGCGAGCCAGTCGCCGCGCTCGGCCTTGAAGGCGGCGAAGTCGGCGCGGCGCTCGTCGCTCGCCCGCTCGCGGAACGCCTCGAAGGCGATGCGCAGGCCCTTCAGCTTGAGCGGGATCACGCCGGCATAGTCGACCTGCGGGCTGGCGCGCAGCCGCACCACGTCGTCGCCGAGGCCGGCCGCGGCGCCGGGAAACTCCGGGATCGCGGCGACGTCGATGTAGAGCGGATTGAGGAACAGCCGCGAGGTCGGCGAGTAGGGGCTGATCGCACCGGGATCGTCGAGCGCGATGGCGTGCAGCGGATTGAGCGCGACGCCGGCGGCGCCGAGCCGGCCGGCGATGCGCACCAGATCGCGCAGATCGGTGAAGTCGCCGATGCCCCAGTTGTGGTCGGAGCGCACGCCGTAGAGCTGGACGGCGAGCGCCCAGACGCGGCCGCCCTTGTCGAACGCCTTCGGCTGCCACGCCGCCTCCGGCGCCACCAGGACGGCCTGCGGACGCGGCCCCGGGGGGTCGAGCTGCAGCTGATAGGAGCCGACCTTGGTCTTCTCCGGCAGCACCACGGCGCCGTGCTCGCAGGTGCCGGACGCGACCGTCCGGCCGGTGCGCGTCAGACGCCAAGTCGTGCCGTCGCCGCAGACGCCGTAGATCGGCTCGATGCGTCCCTTGCGGCGGACGTGGACATGCGGCTCGGCCCCGAGCGGCGGCCCGCTGCGCGCCAGCACGTCGAGCACGGCCTCGACCGCGTCCTGGCTCACCTCGCGGAACTGGCCGCGCGCGTCGTAGTAGCTCGTCTCGACGCCGAAGGTCTCGGCGCGGCGGCTCAGCTCGCCTTCACTCATGCCGTTCGACACTCACGTCGCGAGACGTGTCCCGTGCTCCCCGTCGCGGTTTCACCCGTCGCGATCGGATCAGTGGCGCTCGAACCGCACCACCGGCGCCTCGGCGCCGCGCGATCCGACCGCCGGCACCGTCGGGACCTGCGAGACGACCGGCAGCGCCATGTAGGCCGAGTCGTCGAGCGTGCGAACGAAGTCGGCGAACCATAGCTGGACGGATGTCGCGCGCAAGACCTTCATCATCGCCTGCCAGCGCGCGATGCGTTCCTCGAGCGACATGCGGAGTGCCGTGCCGATCGCGGCGCCGATCGCCGCGGTGTCGTGCGGGTTGACCAGCAGCGCCGCATCGAGCTCGCGCGCCGCGCCGGCGAATTCCGATAGCACCAGAACGCCCGGATCGAACGGGTTCTGAGCGGCGACGTATTCCTTGGCGACGAGATTCATGCCGTCGGCAAAGGGCGTCACCAGGCCGACATGTGCGGTCCGGTAGAAGCCGGCCAGGGTGGTCTGGGCATAGCCCTTGGCGAGGTAGCGGATCGGCACCCAGTCGGGCTCGCCGAAGCGGCCGTTGACGTCGCTGACCAGGCCGGCGATCTCGGCCTTGAGCGCTTTGTAGGCCGGAATGTCGCCGCGCGACGGCACCGCGACCTGCATCAGCGTGACGTTACGTCGGAGCGCCGGCTCGCTCTCGAGCAGATGGCCGAAGCCGCGCAGCCGGTTGGCGATGCCCTTCGAGTAGTCGACGCGGTCGACCCCGACGACGAGCTTGCCGCCCTGCAGGCTGGAGCGCAGCCGCGACACCTCCGGGCGCGCCGCCGCCTTGGTGGCGCGGCTGGCGAACAGCTCGGTGTCGATGGTGATCGGGAAGGTGCCGAGCTGCGTCTCGCCGTGTCGCGACCGCACCGACGTGGCGCCGGTCGAGGCCGTCACGGCGGCGCCGGCGGCCGTCGTGCCGGTCAGGGTCGCGCCGGGCAATGCCGCGCCGATCGCGGCGAGGCCGAGTTCGCGCCGCAGGTAGCTCTCGAAATTGCGCTGCGAATCGATCGTCTGGAAGCCGATCAGGTCGTAGGCGAGCATCGCCTCGATCAGCTCGCGATGATGCGGGACCGCCACCATGGCGTCGCGACCCGGCATCGGCGTGTGCAGGAAGAAGCCGATCGGCAGGCTGACGCCGAGCTTGCGCAGCTCCGCCCCGAGCGGCAGGAAATGATAATCCTGCACCCACAGGGTCGCGTCGGCGCGACAGAAGCGCAGCAGCGCGCGCGCCATATGGCAGTTCACCTCGCGATAGGAGGCGTAGTCCTGCGGGCTCGCGGCGATCAAGTCGGGCCGCGAATGCAGCGCCGGCCACAAGGCGCCATTGGCGAAGCCTTCGTAGTAGCCGCGGTAGTGCTCTGTCGGCAGATCGAGTGTCGCCAGTGCGCCTTTGCCGAGCGCTTCGACCTCGACCAACGGCTCCTTGCCGCAGGCGTCGCGGGTCCGTCCGCTGGCGCCGACCCAGATGGCGCCCGACTCGGAAACGGCCGGCAGCAGGGCGGCAGCGAGGCCGCCCGTCATCGGCTCGTCGGCCTTGGCGCGCGCCACCCGGTTGGACACCACGACGATACCCAAGACGATCCTCCCTGATGACTGCCCCGACACCTTGGTGCTGGGGACCGACGACTTGCGCCGGGGAACAACAACTTGGGTCGTCTCGGGTTCCGGGCGGGCGGCGGCGGTGCGACGTCGCGGGCGGTCGGAACGAGGCGCAGCATCGCTAGGATCGATCCGTGATTCGGTGCTTCACGGCGGTATGCAGCAGCCTGGCGAAGTGGTCCGGCCGGGCCCGCGGGATGGAACCGCAGCGCGCCTGATTCGTTTTCGTTCGCCGTCGGGTAGCGCCGCCGGGTAGCCTCGACACGAGACCCTCGGCACACGAAGATGGCCTCGACACACGAACATGGTCGATCATGACGCACGATCCGCGCCTCACCTCGGCCCTGGACGCGACGCCGCTCGATTCGGACGTCTATGGTCGCCGCTATGTCATCGAGGACGTCTATCCGACCGTCGATGCCGGCCGGCACCCGGTGAAGCGGATCGTCGGCGAGCCGGTGGACGTGTGGGCCGACATCTTTCGTGACGGCCACGAGGTGACGGTGGCGGCGCTGCGCTGGCGGCGCGAGGGCGAGCGCGGCTGGTGGACGGCGCCGATGCTGCATGTCGAGAACGACCGCTGGCACGGCACCTTCGTCCCGATCGAGCTCGGTCGTCACGTGTTCGCGATCGAGACCTGGACCTCGGGCTTCGCCACCTGGCGGCGCGACACCCTCGCCAAGCAGCGCGCCGGGCAGGACGTTGCGCTCGAGCTGCAGGAAGGCCGCGCCCTGGTCGCGGCGGCGCTGCCGCGCGCCGGCGACACGGCCGGGAAGCTGCAGGCGGCGCTCGATCAGTGCGATGCGAGCAAGGATGCACGTCCACTGCTCGCCGCCGATCTCGCCGCCGCGATGGCGGCGGTCGAGCCGCGTCCCGATCTCACCTGGAGCCAGCCGTTCCCGATGATGATCGAGCGGGCGCGGGCGCGCGCCGGTGCGTGGTACGAGCTGTTCCCGCGCAACGAGACCGACGATCCGGCGCGGCACGGCACCTTCGACGACGTCGTCGCGCGGCTGCCCGACATCGCCGCGATGGGCTTCGACGTCCTGTACTTTCCGCCGATCCATCCGATCGGCACGACGAACCGCAAGGGCAAGAACAACGCGTTGAAGGCGGGGCCGGACGATCCCGGCAGCCCGTATGCGATCGGCGCCGCGGAAGGCGGCCACGATGCGATCCATCCGGCGCTGGGAACGCTCGACGACTTTCGCCGCCTGGTCGCGGCGGCGCGAGGGCACGGGCTGGAGATCGCGCTCGACTTCGCCACGCAATGCTCGCCCGATCACCCGTGGATCAAGGAGCATCCCGAGTGGTTCAAGTGGCGTCCCGACGGGTCGATGAAATACGCCGAGAATCCGCCCAAGAAGTACGAGGACATCACCAACCCGGACTTCTACTGCGCCGACCGCGTCGCGTTGTGGCAGGCGCTGCGCGACGTCGTGCTGTTCTGGGCCGAGCAGGGCGTGCGCATCATCCGGGTCGACAATCCGCACACCAAGCCGTTCCCGTTCTGGGAGTGGATGATCCGCGACGTGCAGGTACGGTTTCCCGACCTGATCTTCCTGGCCGAGGCCTTCACCCGGCCGAAGGTCATGAAGGCATTGGCGAAGCTCGGCTTCTCGCAGTCCTACACCTACTTCACCTGGCGCACCGGCAAGGACGAGCTGTCCGCCTACATGGCCGAGCTGACCCGGCATCCGGAGCGGGAGTATTTCCGGCCGAACTTCTTCGTCAACACGCCCGACATCCTGCCCTATCATCTGCAGGGTGGGGAGCCGTGGATGTTCAAGTCGCGGGTCGCGCTCGCCGCGACGCTCGCGGGCAGCTATGGTGTGTTCGCCGGCTTCGAGCTTCTGGAGCACGTGCCGCTCGCACCCGGCAAGGAGGAGTATCTCGATTCCGACAAGTACGAGATCAAGCCGCGCGACTGGACCGCGCCCGGCCACATCAAGGATTACATCGCGATGCTCAATGGCGTCCGCCGCGCCAATCCGGCGCTTCAGCAGACGTCGAATTTCGCGTTCGCGCTCGTCGACAGCCCGAACGTGATCGGCTTCGTGAAGGAATCGGTCGGACGCGACAACGTCGTCGCGGCGGCCGTCGCGCTCGTGCCCGGCCGGCACGACGTGTGGCTGCATTTCGGCGACATGCGGATCGGGCCGGAGATGACGCGCCGGCCGGTGCGGGCGGTGGAGAATCTGGTCACCGGCGAGTGGCGGCTGGTCGAATGGGGCGGGGTGCGCCTCGCCATCGACGCCGACCGGGACCCCATCGTGCTCCTGCGTTGCGTCGCCTGATCGCGGTGCGCCCCGATCGCCGGACGACCCCCGTCAACAGCCTCGGAAGCCCATGAACCTTATGTCCGACATCGCCGCCGCGACGGCCCCCGATCTGTCCGGCGACTCGCTCTGGTACAAGGACGCCGTGATCTACCAGATTCACGTCAAGTCCTTCTTCGACAGCAACAACGACGGGATCGGCGATTTCAACGGCCTGACCCAGCAGCTCGACTACATCCAGGATCTCGGTGTCACGGCGCTGTGGCTCCTGCCGTTCTATCCGAGCCCGGGCCGCGACGACGGCTACGACATCGCCGACTATCGCCGCATCAACCCCGACTTCGGCTCGATGAAGGACTTCCGCCGGTTCATGAACGAGGCGCACCGGCGCGGCCTGAAGGTGATCACCGAGCTGGTGATCAACCACACCTCCGACCAGCACCCGTGGTTCAAGCGGGCGCGCCGCTCGCGCCGCGGCTCGAACGCGCGTGACTGGTACGTGTGGAGCGACACCGACCAGAAGTTCCTCGACACGCGGATCATCTTCACCGACACCGAGAAGTCGAACTGGACCTGGGACCAGGAGGCGGGCGCCTACTACTGGCACCGCTTCTTCTCGCACCAGCCCGATCTCAACTTCGACAATCCGCGCGTCCTGTGGGCGATGGTGCAGGTGATGCGCCGCTGGCTCGACTTCGGGGTCGACGGCTTCCGGCTCGACGCGATTCCGTATCTGGTCGAGCGCGAGGGCACGATCAACGAGAACCTGCCCGAGACCCACGACCTGATCAAGAAGCTGCGGGCCGAGCTCGACGCCTACGCGCCCGGCACCTTCCTGCTCGCCGAGGCGAACCAGTGGCCCGAGGACGTCCGCGCCTATTTCGGCGACGGCGACGAATGCCACATGGCGTTCCACTTCCCCCTGATGCCCCGCATCTACATGGCGATCGCCCAGGAGGATCGCTTCCCGATCAACGACATCCTGCGCCAGACTCCGGACATTCCGGGCAACTGCCAATGGGCGCTGTTCCTGCGCAATCACGACGAGCTGACGCTCGAGATGGTGACGGACGCCGAGCGCGACTATCTGTGGTCGACCTACGCGGCCGATCCGCGCGCCCGCATCAATCTCGGCATCCGCCGGCGCCTCGCGCCGCTGATGGACAACGACCGGCGCAAGATCGAGCTGATGAACAGTCTCCTGTTGTCGCTGCCGGGCACGCCGGTCGTCTACTACGGCGACGAGATCGGGATGGGCGACAACATCTATCTGGGCGACCGCAACGGCGTGCGCACGCCCATGCAGTGGACCTCCGACCGCAACGGCGGCTTCTCGCGTTGCGATCCGGCGAAGCTCTTCCTGCCGCCGATCATGGACCCGGTCTACGGCTACCAGGCCGTCAACGTGGAGGCGCAGGCGCGCTCGCCCTCGTCGCTGTACAGCTGGATGAAGCGGCTGATCGGGGTGCGCAAGGGGAGCAAGGTGTTCGGCCGCGGCGGCATGACCATCCTGCGGCCGTCGAACCGCTCGGTGCTGGCCTATCTCCGGCATCACGAGAACGAGGTGATTCTCTGCGTCGCCAACCTGTCGCGCTCGGCCCAGTGGGCCGAGATCGACCTGTCGGCGTGGCGCGGCCGGGTGCCGATCGAGATGATCGGCCGGATGCGGTTCAAGCGCATCGACGACGGGCCGTTCGCCGTCACGCTCGCCCCCTACGGCTTCTTCTGGTTCCAGCTCTCCGACGAGAGCGGCGGCCCCGGCCCGGAGACCATCATGCCGCGCGAATGGATCACGCTGGTGCTTCAGGGGGACTGGAGCTCTCTCGGCAAGGCGCGGGTGCGCCAGCCGCTGGAGCGCGAGGTGCTGCCGGCCTTCCTGTCGGGCCGGCGCTGGTTCGCCGGCAAGGGGATGGCGGGCGGCGAGACCCGCGTGTCGCGGCTCGTGCCGCTCGGTGATGGCGCATTCCCGCCGGTGCTCGCCGTCGTCGATCATGTCGGCCCGAGCGGCGCGGTCGCCCGCTACGCGCTGCCGCTCGCGGTGCGCTGGGGACCCATCGACCGCAGCGCCGACTATCCGCTCACCGCGGTTCTGGCGCCAGTGCGGCTCACCAATCGCGAGGGCGCCCTGGTCGATGCGGTCGCCGACCGCGAGGTCGTCTCGAGCCTCGTCAGCCAGATCCACGCGGGGGCGCGCCGCGGCGGCGGCGAGGCGACGCTGGAGTTCCTGCCCACCGAGCGGTTCGCCGCGAGCACGCTGCCGCCCATCGCCATGGTGCGGGGCGCCGGCGTCGAGCAGACCAACTCGACGACCCTGATCGACAACTCGTTCGTGCTGAAGATCTACCGGCGCATCACGGCCGGGGTGAATCCCGAGGTCGAGACCGGCCGCTTTCTCACCGACGCGACCACGTTCGCCAACACGCCGCCGTTGATGGGGACGATCGAGCTGGTCGAGGACGGCGTCCGCTCGGCCGTCGCCGTCCTGCATCGCTTCGTCGAGAATCAGGGTGACGCGTGGTCGCACACCGCCGCCTCGCTCGATCGCTGGCTGGAGGACGTCGCCATGCTGCCGGGCGCGACCGAGCCGCGTCCGGCCCCGGACATCACCTTCGTCAACCGGGTCCGCCAGATCGGCCGCCGCACCGCGGAACTGCATCTGGCGCTCGCGAGTCGTCCCGATGTCGCCGATTTCGCGCCCGAGCCGGTCACCATGTCGGATGTCGACACATGGACGTCCGAGCTCGTGCGCAACGCCGAGGCGATGTTCGCCGAGCTGGCGCGGCGGCAGCCGGGCCTTCCGCCGACCGCTCAACCGTCGGCCCAGCTCTTGCTGGGGCGACGGGAGGAGGCGATCGCGACACTCTCCGGCCTGCTCGCCGGGTCGTTCGGCGCGGGGCCGATCGATGTCGACAAGATCCGTCATCACGGAGATTTCCATTTGGGGCAGATTCTGATCGCAAAGGACGACGTGCAGATCGTCGATTTCGAGGGCGAGCCCGAGCGATCGCATGCCGAGCGGGTTCGCAAGGCGCCATCGGCCCGCGATGCCGCCGGCTTCGTGCGTTCGCTCGACTACGCCGCGACGTCCGCCCTGATCCGTCACCTGGAGAAAGCCGCCGACGGGCCGCAGCGACTCATGGAGGTACTTGACTCCTGGCGCAATGCGGCGACGGATGCGTTCCTGATGTGCATGCGCGAAACGTCGGCCGGAAGCCGGCTGTGGCCCTCCGATCAAGCCGCGGCCGACCGCCTCCTGCGTTTCTTCATTGTGGAAAAGGCCGTTTACGAGGTGGGATATGAGTTCGCCAATCGTCCCGACTGGGTCCATGTGCCGCTCGCCGGGCTGGCACGGGCTCTCTTTCCGGTCGAAGGCGCGCAGCCATGACTGAAGTCGTGACCCCGGAGGCTCATGCCATCATCGGCGGTTATCACGCCGACCCGTTCCGTTATCTCGGGCCGCATGTCGATCATGGCCAGCCGATCGTCCGCGTCTACCTGCCGGGCGCCCGCCAGGTTCGCGTCCGCTACCCGGACGGGCAGGAGGCCGAGCTCAAGCGCCTCCACGACGCGGGCCTGTTCTCCGGTCTGGTGCCGTCGAACGGCCGCGACTACCGGCTGCTCGCCACGTGGGGCAAGGGCGAGGCGATCACGCTCGACGACCCCTACCGATTCGGCCCGGTGTTCTCCGATCTCGACCTCTACCTGATGGGCGAGGGGACGCACCTGCAGATCTACGACCGCCTCGGCGCCCACACGATGATGCACGAGGGCGTCCAGGGCGTCGCCTTCGGCGTGTTCGCGCCGAACGCCCGCCGGGTCAGCGTGGTCGGCGACTTCAACTTCTGGGACGGCCGCCGTCACGCCATGCGGGTGCGCGGCAACGGCTTCTGGGAGATCTTCATTCCCGACGCCAAGTCCGGCGACAAGTACAAGTACGAGATCGTCGGGCCGCACTCCTCGTCGCCGCTCCTCAAGGCCGACCCCTACGCCTTCTCGGCCGAGGTGCGCCCGCTCACCGCGTCGGTGATCGTCGATCCGGCCAGCCTGCCGCAGATCACGCCCGGCCCCGCCGGCATCAACCGGCACGACGCGCCGATCTCGATCTACGAGGTCCACCTCGGCTCGTGGCGGCGCAATCCGTACCTCAACAACTCCTGGCTCACCTATCGCGAGCTGGCCGAGCAGCTGCCCCAATACGTCGCCGACATGGGCTTCACCCATATCGAGCTGCTGCCGATCGCCGAGCATCCGTTCGACGCCTCGTGGGGCTACCAGCCGACCGGCCTCTACGCCCCGACCAGCCGGTTCGGCACGCCGCACGACTTCGCCTGCATGGTCGACGCGTTCCACAAGCACGGCGTCGGCGTCATCCTCGACTGGGTGCCGGGCCACTTCCCGGACGATGCCCACGGCCTCGCCCAGTTCGACGGCACGGCGCTCTACGAGCACGCCAATGCGATGCAGGGCCGGCACCTCGACTGGAACACGCTGATCTACAATTTCGGCCGCCGCGAGGTGGCGAACTTCCTGGTCGCCAACGCGCTGTTCTGGATGGAGCGCTACAAGATCGACGGCCTGCGCGTCGACGCGGTCGCCTCGATGCTCTACCTCGACTACTCGCGGCCCGAGGGCGGCTGGATCCCGAACAAGTACGGCGGCCGCGAGAACCTCGAGGCGATCGACCTGCTGCGCCGCTTCAACACCGAGGTGTTCGGCAATTTCCCGAACGCGACCACCATGGCGGAGGAATCGACCGCCTGGCCGATGGTGTCGCGACCCGCCGACATCGGCGGGCTCGGCTTCGGCTTCAAGTGGAACATGGGGTGGATGCACGACACCCTGCGTTACATGTCGAAGGACCCGATCTATCGCAAGCATCACCACGGCGACGTCACCTTCGGGATGCTGTACGCGTTCTTCGAGAACTTCGTGCTACCTCTGTCGCACGACGAGGTGGTTCACGGGAAGGGCTCGATCTTCGGCCGCATGCCGGGCGATCGCTGGCAGAAGTTCGCCAATCTGCGCGCCTACTACACGTTCATGTACGGCCACCCGGGCAAGAAGCTCCTGTTCATGGGCGGCGAGTTCGCCCAGGAGCGCGAGTGGCAGCACGACCACAGTCTCGACTGGCATCTGCTGGAGGACAAGCACCACGCCGGCGTCCAGTCGCTGATCCGCGACCTCAACCGGCTCTACAAGACGCTGCCCGCCCTGCATCAGCTCGATGCCGAGCCCGGCGGCTTCGAGTGGCTCGTCGTCGACGACGCCGACAACAGCGTGTTCGCCTGGCTGCGCCGCGGCCGCGATCCGGGCTCGGTCTGTCTCGTCGCCGTCAACTTCACGCCGGCGCCGCGGGAGAACTACCGGCTGCGGGTGCCGTTCGGCGGCGGCTGGCGCGAGGTGTTCAACTCCGACGCCGAGATTTACGGCGGCGGCAACATCGGCAATGGCGGCCGCATCCAGGCCGAGGACACCGACCATGGCGCCGTGCTGAACCTGGTGCTGCCGCCGCTGGCCGGGATCGTGCTGGTTCCGGAGGCGTGACGTCATGAGGGTCGAGCCGGGCGCGCCGTATCCGCTCGGCGCGACCTTCGACGGCCGCGGAACGAACTTCGCGATCTTCTCGGCCAATGCCGAGAAGATCGAGCTCTGCTTGTTCGACAACAGCGGCCGGCGCGAGACGGATCGCATCGTCCTGCCGGCCGTGACCGAGGACGTCTGGCACGCCTATCTGCCCCAGGTCGTCCCCGGGCAGGTCTACGGCTATCGCGTCTACGGACCCTACGATCCGGAGCGCGGCCATCGGTTCAACCCGCACAAGCTGCTGCTCGACCCCTACGCCAAGCGGCTGACCGGGCACTTCGTGTGGAGCGACGCGCATTTCGCGTACCGGATGCGCAGCGCCCGCGCGGATCTCTCCTTCGACAAGCGCGACAATGCCCGTGGGGTTCCGAAGGCCGTCGTCGTCGACGACGCCTTCACCTGGGGCCGCCATCCGCGGCCGTCGGTGCCGTGGCATTCCACCGTGATCTACGAGGCGCATGTCCGCGGCCTCACCATGCAGCGCGAGGACGTGCCGGCGCATCTGCGCGGCTCGTTCCGCGGGCTCGCCGCGCCGGCCATGATCGAGCACTTCAAGCGGCTCGGCATCACGGCGATCGAGCTGCTGCCCGTGCACGCCTTCGTCGACGAGCGCATGCTGGTCGACAAGGGGCTGCGCCAATACTGGGGCTACGGCACCATCGGCTTCTTCGCGCCGGAGCCGCGCTACGGCACGCCGGAGACCGGCGTCGAAGACTTCAAGTCGATGGTCGGCCAGCTCCACGACGCCGGCCTCGAGGTCTATCTCGACGTCGTCTACAACCACACGGGCGAGGGCAATCATCTCGGCCCCACGCTGTCGTTCCGCGGCATCGACAACGCCTCATATTATTGGCTGCGGTCGAACGCGCCGCGCTACTACGAGGACTTCACCGGCTGCGGCAACTCGCTCAACCTCACCCATCCGCGCGTCCTGCAGATGGTGATGGACAGTTTGCGGTATTGGGTCGAGCAGTGCCACGTCGACGGCTTCCGCTTCGACCTCGCGACGACGCTCGGGCGCGAGCCGCACGGCTTCGACCCGACCTCCGGCTTCTTCGCCGCGATCGGCCAGGATCCGGTGCTGTCGCGCGTGAAGCTGATCGCCGAGCCGTGGGACATCGGGCTCGGCGGCTATCAGCTCGGCGGCTTCCCGCCCGGCTGGTCGGAATGGAACGATCAGTTCCGCCGCACCGCGCGGTCGTTCTGGCGCGGCGACGCCAACCAGATTCGCGACCTCGCGGCGCGCGTCACCGGCTCGGCCGATCGCTTCCGCCATCGCCGCCGCATGCCGCGCGCCAGCGTCAACCACGTCACGGTGCACGACGGCTTCACGCTCGCCGACCTCGTGAGTTACGCCCGCAAGCACAACGAGGCGAACGGCGAGGGCAACCGCGACGGCTCCGACGACAACATCAGCGCCAACTGGGGCGTCGAGGGACCGACCGCCGACAAGGAGGTCCGCGAGATCCGCCGCCGCGTGCGCAGCGGCCTCCTGGCGACCCTGTTCCTGTCGCAGGGCGTGCCGCTGATGCTGGCCGGCGACGAGGTCGCCAACTCGCAGAGCGGCAACAACAACGCCTATTGCCAGGACAACGAGATCGGCTGGGTCGACTGGTCCGGTCTCGGCCGCGACGGCGACGATATCGTCGCGCTGGTCGAGAAGCTGACGGCGCTGCGGCGCGACTACCCGCAGCTGCAAGGCCGGCGCTGGCTGGTCGGCCGCCGCGGCGACCAGTACGACGTGAAATGGCTGACGCCCGGTGGAACCGAGATGGACGGCGCGGATTGGGCCTTTGCGGAAGCGAGGTTCCTGTCCTACGTGCTCGCCCCGCTCGATCCCTCGGGTGCTCCTTTGCTGATCCTGCTCAACGCGGCCGCTCATCCGGTCGATTTCGTGCTGCCGAAATGGCCCGACTGCACGGCCTGGACCCGGGTGCTGGCGACCGTCCCGCCCGAGGAGGGCAAGGCCGATGCGCCGCCGAAGCCCGGCATGAAGCTCGCGGCACCCTCGCGCTCCGTCACCGTCTTCGCGGGAACACCGTGACGTCCGCGCCGGCTTCGGCCGGCGCCGCGCATGCCGCTTCAGCGAGTCCCGCCCCGTGCCAGGAGGCCCGATGCCGTCCGTCGTTCCGACCGCGACCTATCGGCTGCAGCTCTCGTCCAAGCTCGGCTTCGACGATGCCGCGGCGCTGGTGCCGTATCTGAAGAGCCTCGGCGTCAGTCATCTCTACGCCTCGCCGTTCCTGAAGGCGCGCGCCGGCTCGACCCACGGCTACGACATCGTCGATCACGACGCCCTCAATCCGGAGTTCGGCGGCGACGAGGCCTTCGGCCGTCTTTCCGATGCGTTGGCGAAGGCCGACATCGGCCTCATCCTCGACTTCGTGCCGAACCATATGGGGGTCGGCTACGCCGACAACACGTGGTGGCTCGACGTGCTCGAATGGGGCCAGAAGTCGCCGCACGCCGCCTCCTTCGACATCGAATGGGAGACGCTGCCCTATCGCCCGAACGGCGGCCTGCTGATCCCGGTCCTGGGAAAATCCTACGGCGAGGCGCTCGACGACGGCGACCTCGTGCTGAAATACGACGCCGCCGAAGGCTCCTTCTCGGTCTGGTACTTCGAGCACCGCCTGCCGATACGGCCGAACCGCTACGGCGACATCCTGAAGACCGTGGTGGCGGAGGCGGGCGCCGCCGACACCGAGGCCGGACGAACCCTGCTGGCGCTGGCGAACCGCTTCCCCGATCCGAACGAGCCGAGCCGCGAGCACGCGCCCGCCTTCAAGGCCGAGCTCGCCGCCGTGCCGGGCGGCGCCGAGGTGATCGAGCGCGGCCTCGCTGCTTATCGGCCCGGCGCGTCCGATGCCACTCGCCTGCATCGCCTGCTGGAGCGTCAGCACTACCGCGTGGCGCATTGGCGCGTCGCCTTCACCGAGATCAACTACCGGCGCTTCTTCGACATCAACGACCTCGCCGGCATCAAGGTCGAGAACCTCGCCACCTTCGACGCCGCGCACCGTCGTGTGCTCCAGCTCGTCCGCGACGGCCGCCTGCACGGCCTGCGGCTCGATCACGTCGACGGGCTGCTCGACCCGGTACAGTACGCGCGGCGCCTGTCGCGTGTCGTGCGCGCGGTGCGGCCTGGGCCGGCCCGCAACCAGCCCTTCTACATCGTCGCCGAGAAGATCCTCGCCGAGGGCGAGCCGATGCCGGCCATGCCGGGCATCGCCGGCACCACCGGCTACGACGTGCTCAACGATATCGTCCGGGTGCTGCTCGACGACGCCGGGATGCCGCGGCTCGACGCGCTCTATCGCGACATTCTGGGCGAGCGGCAGGACTTCGAGGCGATCGTCGAGGACGCCAAGCTGCGCGTGCTCGACACCATGCTGGCCTCGGAGTTCACGGTGCTGTGCCGGCTGCTCGCCCGCATCGCGGCCGGCCACTGGAAGAGCCGCGACTTCACCTTCGAGCGCCTGCGCGCGGCGCTGCGGACCTACATCGTCCATTTCCCGGTCTATCGCACTTACATCGGTGCCAATGGGCAGGTCTCGGCCGAGGACCGCGCCCGCATCGTCGACACCATCACGCGGGCGCGCTCGCGCTGGTACGGCCCCGACGTCGGCGTGCTCGACTTCTTGCAGGAGGTGCTGACCCTCGACCTGATCGCCCCGGGCCGCCAGGGCTACAGCATCCCGCGAGTGCGGCGCTTCTCGGCGAAGGTCCAGCAGCTCACCGGGCCCGTGATGGCGAAGGCGCTCGAGGACACGGCGTTCTATCGCTACCACCGGCTGATCGCGCTCAACGAGGTGGGCGGCGAGCCGGTGCTGCCGGCGCTGTCGCCGGGCGAGTTCGACTACCGCATGAAGGCGCGGCTCGCCCATCCGCATGCGATGGTCGCGACCGCGACCCACGACACCAAGCGTGGCGAGGATGCGCGCATGCGCATCCTGGCGATCGCCGAGATCGCGGCCGACTGGGAAACCGCGGTGCGGCGTTGGCGCCAGCGCCACGAGACGCTGATCACGAGGAAGCCGCGCCGGTCACCGTCCGACGCTCACGAGTACATGCTCTACCAGGCGCTCGTCGGCGTCTGGCCGAACAGCGGATCGGCGGATGCCGGCCTGGTCGAGCGGCTGCAGACCTACGCCGTGAAGGCACTGCGCGAGGGCAAGCAGGAGACGAGCTGGCACAATCCGAACGACGCCTACGAGGGCGCCGTCACGGCCTTCGTCGCTCGCCTGCTCGACCCCGACGCGTCGTCCGAGTTCCTCGCCGACTTCTCCGAGATCGCCGGCCGCACGGCGCTGCTCGGCGCCCTGAACAGCCTCTCCCAGCTCGGCCTCAAGACGACGATTCCCGGCGTGCCGGACATCTACCAGGGCACCGAGCTGTGGGACCTGTCGCTGGTCGATCCGGACAACCGCCGCGCCGTCGATTTCGAGGCGCGCCATGCGATGCTCGACGCCATCGGGGAGACGCCGGACTGGGATGCGCTCGCCGCCTCCTGGACCGACGGGCGGATCAAGCTCGCGTTGACGCACCGCTTGCTGGAGCTGCGCCGGGCCTTGCCGGCCGTGTTCGCCGATGGCGGCTACGAGCCGCTGCCTGTGGAAGGCCCGCATGCCGGGCACGTGCTCGCCTTCGCCCGCACCGGGCGGCGCGACGCCGTGATCGTCGCGATGCTGCGGCACTTCGCGCCGCTCACCGAGGACGGCCGTCGCTGGCTCGATCCCGCCGGGCTCGACGCCGCCGTGGTGCTCGACGGTTATACGGTGAAGGCCGACGCGCTGCGGCCCGGCGCGAAGGCGCCGTCCGGGACCGTCCCGGCGAAGACCCTGTTCGGACCGCTGCCGGTCGCCGTCTTCCGCGCGACGCACGGGGCGCGCCCGGCTGCGAAGAAGCCGCGTTGAGGTGGACGGAACGGAACCGTCCGGTCCTCCGTTCTCGACATCGACACGTCGCGACGACTTCTGGAGAGACCCCATGGACGACCACGAGCAGCGCGTGCGCGAGCGCGCCTTCAAGATCTGGCAGGAGCAGGGCTGTCCCGACGGGCAGGCCGAGGCGCATTGGGAGATGGCGCGCGAGCTGGTCGCCATCGAGCAGAATCAGAACCTGACGCTGGTTCCGGTGGCGCGCGACCCGGAGGACCCGACCATCGCGGCCGACGACGTCGAGGAGACCGGACCGGCCGCCAATGCGACCGGCGAGCTGCCCACCCTGACCGACGAGGGCGAGCAGAGCTATCCGCCGAGCCGCGAGGCCGAGCACGCCGCCGCCGCGTCCGGCCCGCCCGACGACACCAAGGCAGCCGAGTGACGCGAGGCGCGGCGCGCGGCGCGGGACGGCTCGGCCCAACACCGGCCATAGAGCCGCGTGAGGATGCCGGCCTCGCCGAACGTCGTGGCGAGCCCGCCGAGTGTCCGTCTCCATGCCCTCCCGCATCGAAGACTATGCCCTGATCGGCGACGGTGAGACCGCCGCCCTCGTCGACCGCACCGGCTCGATCGATTGGCTGTGCTGGCCGCGCTTCGATTCCGATGCCTGCTTCGCGGCGCTGCTCGGCACGCCCGAGCACGGCCGCTGGCGCCCCGCGCCATGCGACCCGAGCGTGCGGGTCAGCCGCCGCTACCGCGATTCGACCCTGATCCTCGAGACCCGCTTCGAGACCGCGGCGGGCGCCGTCCTCCTCACCGATTTCATGCCCCTGCGCGACGGCTCCTCCGAGATCGTGCGCCTGGTGACCGGGCTCTCCGGTCGCGTCGCCATGGCGATGGAGCTGGTCCTGCGCTTCGGCACCGGGGCAATCGTGCCGTGGGTCAGCCATCTGGAAGACGGCACGCTGCGCGCCATCGCCGGCCCCGACATGGTGGTGCTGCAGACGCCGGTGCGGCTCGACGGGCGCGACCTCACGACGGTCGCGGCGTTCACCGTGGCGGCGGGCGAGACCGTGCCGTTCGTGCTCGCTTTCGCGCCGTCGCATCATCCGCCGCCGCCGCCCGTCGATGCACGAGCCGTGCTGGCCGAGACCGAGGCGTTCTGGTGCGACTGGGCGTCGAGCTGCCGGTCGGCCGGGCGCTGGTCGGCCATGGTGGTGCGCTCGCTCGTCACCCTCAAGGCGCTGATCTACGCGCCGACCGGTGGCATCGTCGCGGCGCCGACGACGTCGCTGCCGGAATTCCTCGGCGGCACCCGCAACTGGGACTATCGGTTCTGCTGGGTGCGCGACTCGACGCTGACGTTGTTCGCTCTGATGAACGCCGGCTACTTCCACGAGGCGCAGGCGTGGCGCGACTGGCTGGTCCGGGCCGTCGCCGGCAGCCCGGAGCAGATCCAGATCATGTACGGGCTCGCCGGCGAGCGCCGCCTCACCGAATGGGAGGTGTCGTGGCTGCCCGGCTACGAGGGCTCGCGTCCGGTGCGGATCGGCAACGACGCCTATCGCCAGCTCCAGCTCGACGTGTTCGGCGAGGTGATGGCGACGTTCCACCAGGCGCGCCACGGCGGGCTCGCCCCGACGATCTCCGGCTGGGATCTCCAGGTGAAGCTGCTCGAGCATCTCGACACGATGTGGCGCGAGCCCGACGAGGGGCTCTGGGAGGTGCGCGGCCCTCGCCAGCATTTCACCTTCTCCAAGGCGATGTGCTGGCTCGCCTACGACCGCGCGCTCCGCAGCGCCGAGGAGCACGGCCTGCCGGGGCCGCTCGACCGCTGGCGGGCGAAGCGCGAGGCGATTCACGCCGACATCTGCGCCAAGGGCGTCGATCCGGGGCGCGGCTGCTTCGTCCAGGCCTACGGGTCGCGCGAGCTCGACGCGAGCCTCCTGCTGCTGCCCATCGTCGGCTTCTTGCCGGTCGGCGACCCGCGCATCGCCGCGACCGTGACGGCGATCGAGCACGATCTCCTGGCGCACGGCTTCGTGCTGCGCTACCGCAGCGAGACGACGGCGGACGGCCTGCCGCCGGGCGAGGGTGTCTTCCTCGCCTGCAGCTTCTGGCTGGTCGACGTCTACGTGCTGCAGGGGCGTATCGACGAGGCGCGCGCCCTGTTCGAGCGCCTCCTGTCGCTCGCCAACGACGTCGGCCTGTTCGCGGAAGAGTACGATGTGCACGCCCGCCGCCAGGTCGGCAACTTTCCGCAGGCCTTCACTCACGTCGCGCTGGTCAACAGCGCCTACAACCTGGTCGCCGCCCGCGCGCCCGCACCGAGCGAGGCGCACGAGGCGGCGACGGCGGAGTCGTGATCACGTAGGTCCTGACGGACGTGTGCGGCTGCTCGTCGACGTTGCGAGGGCGCTCCGCACCCTCTCCCTGAGGGAGAGGGTCGACGCGCAAAGCGCGTCGGGGTGAGGGTTTACGGCGCTCGTGGAGGCCTCGACACCCCTCACCCGGATCTCGCGCGACGGCGCGAGATCCGACCTCTCCCCGCCGGGGAGAGGTGAAAGCCAAGAGCGCCGCGCGGAAACCAACATCGCCGCGCGCGGATCGCCTCACGCCCCCCGCTCCAGAAGCCGGTCGAGCCAGGCGCGGACCGCGGCGGGGTCGGCGAACGTGCCGACCGTGCCGGGAATGTCGCGGCCGACCCCGAAGCCGAAGCCGCCGAGCGGCGGCAGGACGGGGAAGACCCGCTCGTCGGTGACGTCGTCGCCGACGAAGACGGGCCGGCGGCCCTTGAACGGGGCGAGCTGCATCAGCTCGACGACGGCGCTCGCCTTGTCGAAGGCGGCCGACTTCACCTCGATCACGGCCTTGCCGGGCAGCGCCTCCAGCGGCAGGTCGGGGAAAGAGTCGCAGATGCTCCGCACCATGGCGGTCACGGCGTCGCCCTTGTCGGGCGCGAGGCGCCAGTGCAAGGCGAGCGAGTAGCCCTTGTCCTCGATCAGCACGCCGGGGCCGAGCTCGGCGACGCTCGCCAGCTTGCGCTTGACCAGCGGTTCGAGCACCGGCGTGCGGGCCGGGTCGGAGCGCTCGCCCGGGGCGACGCGCAGCTCGGCGCCGTGGCCGCCGATCGCCGGCAGCTCCAGCGGCGCGAACAGAAGGTCGAGATCGGCCAGCGCGCGGCCGCTGACCAGCGCCAGCGCGCCGCCGGTGCGGGCCAAGAGGCCGCCGAGCGTCCGCCGCAGGGTCGGCGGCACCCACACCTCGCGCGGCGTGTCGGCGAATTCGAGCAGCGTGCCGTCGATGTCGAGCAGCAGCGCGACCGTGTCGAGGTCGATCGCGTCGGTGGGGAACGTCATGGTGTCGGCACGGGTCATCCGGTCACTCTACGCCGTTCACTCGACGGCCGCGAGCGGCCGCGCCACGTCCTCGAGGCTGCGGCGTTCCGCGGCGACACCCCAGCGCCAGTGCACGGCGGCGGCCGCGATCATCAGGGCCGCCCCGAACAGATAGCCGGCGAACACGCTCGCCCGCGAGCCCGAATCGATCAACGCCCCGAACAGCCACGGCCCGGCGACGCCGCCGATGCCGGTGCCGAGCGCGTAGAACACCGCGATGGTGAGCGCCCGGATCTCCAGCGGGAAGGTCTCGCTCACCGTCAGATAGGCGGCGCTCGCCGCCGCCGAGGCGAAGAAGAACACGATCGACCACGCCAATGTCTGCTGGACGACGGTGATGTGCGCCTGCAGGAACAGCAGCCCCGAGACGCTGAGCAGGACGCCCGACGCCGCATAGGTGAAGGCGATCATCGGGCGCCGTCCGAGCGTGTCGAAGAGGCGCCCGAGCAGCACCGGCCCGAGGAAGTTGCCGACCGAGAAGGGCAGGATGTACCAGCCGACCGTGCCGATCGGAACGCCGTAGAAGTCGGTCAACACGAGCGCGTAGGTGAAGAACACGGCGTTGAAGAAGAACGCCTGCGCGGCCATCAGCGCGAGGCCGATCAGGGCGCGGTCGCGGTGGCGCACCAGCAGCGTCTCGGCGACGGCGGAGAGCGGCGTGTAGCGCCGCACCCGCAGCCGCACGGTCGGCAGGTCGTCGGTCGCGGCCGGCCTGCGGCCTGTCACCTGGCGCTCGATGTCGGCGACGATCGCTTCCGCCTCGGCGAGGCGCCCGTGCGTCATCAGCCAGCGCGGGCTCTCCGGGATCCACATCCGCATCAGCAGGATCACGAGACCGAGCGCGGCGCCGATCAGGAAGGCGATGCGCCAGCCGTATTCGGGGTGGATCACGGCGGGGTCGAGGACGATGATCGAGCCGAGGGCGCCGGCGGCTGCGCCGAGCCAGAAGCTGCCGTTGACGACGAGGTCGGTGAAGCCGCGATAGCGCGCCGGCACCAGCTCCTGGATGGTCGAGTTGATGGCCGTGTACTCGCCGCCGATGCCCGCGCCGGTGAGGAAGCGCATCGCGGCGAAGCTCCACACGTCCCAGGTCAGCGCGGTCGCCGCCGTGGCCGTGAGATAGACGGCGAGCGTGATGAAGAACAGCTTCTTGCGGCCGAGCCGGTCGGTCAGCCAGCCGAAGCCGACCGCCCCCAGCACGGCGCCGAGCAGATAGGCGCTGGTGGCGAAGCCGACATCGGCGTTGCTGAAGTGCAGGACCGGGCTCTCCTTGAGGGCGCCGGCCAGCGTGCCGGCGAGCGTCACCTCGAGGCCGTCGAGGATCCAGGTGATGCCGAGCGCGGCGATCACCAGCGTGTGGAAGCGCCCCCAGGGCAGCCGGTCGAGCCGCGCCGGCAGGTCGGTCTCGACCACGGCGCCGAACGGCGCGGCGCCGGACGATGCGGCGCCGCGCGGCCCGGCGTCGCTTGGCGCCGTGGGGGGCGCCGAGCCGTCGGCTGCGACGGTCTCCGTCATGCCGGCCCCCCGGCGGCGACGTGCAGGGGCGGCGGCTCCGGCCGCGGCATCGGGTCGTCGATGTCGGGCGCATCCTCGTGGCCGGGCGGGGGCTCCTCGATCGGGCCGGGCTCGTCCTCGTTCGGCGGCGGCTCCTCGATCGGGTCGTTCGGGCGGGTCGGCGGCGGGTCGTCGAGCGGACCCGGATCGGCCGGGCCGGGCGTCGGATCGTCGACCGGACGGCGCGGCGGCGCGATCGGCTGCGCGTTCGCCGTGTGCAGCCGTGCAATCTCGTCGTCGTCATCCGGTCGTGAAGGGGTAAACTCGTGCACGCGGACCGCCCGATTCGGTTCATGGACCTTCACCGCGAGGGTTCCGCGGTGCCGACACCAGAACGGCCGGACGGCGGTAACGTTCCCTGGCGGGGCGCCCTCCAGGGGTGCGCGCCCAAATTGTGGCGCCGCATTTCCGGCGCCCGTGCGGGCCGTTGGCGCAACAAGACGCCGAGTCGATGCCACAGGAAAACCTGTTCCAGATCAAAGCAAACCGTTTTCAACTTATGTAAATGTAAGTTAAAGTTGCATTCCATGAAAGAAAAGCTTGAATCGTCTCCAGGTTGTGGCAACACTGACCAAGTAACGCTTTTTCGGGGGGTGACGACCGTGTCTTATCCGACTCCCGCACGCGGCGAGGGTGGGGGCCGCTCCAGGGACGAAGGGGGATTGCCCAGCAGTGGCGATCGGCTGCTCGCGGTGCTCGGCCTGTTCACGATGGACCGGCCCGAATGGACCGTGGAGGATGCCGCCGGCGAGCTCGCCGTCTCGGCCACCACGGCCTATCGCTACTTCAAGCGGCTGACGCGGGCCGGGCTGATCAGCCCGGTGTCGGGCGCGAGCTACACGCTCGGTCCCGCGATCATCCAGATGGACCGCCAGATCCAGCTCTGCGATCCGATGCTGAACGCGGCCCGCGGCATCATGACGAGCCTGGTCCAGCAGGCGGCCGAGGGCGGCGCCGTCATTCTCTGCCGCCTGTTCCACGACCGCGTGATGTGCGTCCACCAGGAGATCGGCACCGGCCACCAGGAGCCGATCGTGTTCCAGCGCGGCCGGCCGATGCCGCTGTTCCGCGGGGCGACCTCCAAGATCATCCTGGCGCATCTGCCCAACCGCACGCTCAAGTCGCTGTTCACGGCGAATGCCGAGGAGATCGCGGCGGCCGGCCTCGGCCACAGCTGGGACGACTTCCGCCGCCATCTCGCGGCGTTCCGCCGCGCCGGCTACACGACCGCGGCCGGCGACGTCGACCAGGTTCGCGCCGCCATCGCGGCGCCGGTCTTCGGGCCGCGCCGCGCCGTGCTCGGCAGTCTCAGCTTCCTGGTGCCGAAGGCGCGGTGGGACGATGCCCTGCGGGCCAAGCTGGCGCCGCTGGTGATCGCCGCGGCGCGCGACATCGAGACCGCCATGCAGGCCGGCGACGTCGACGGCCAAGCCAGCCGCCCGCGCGTGCGCGTCGCGCGGTGACGACGCCGCTGCCGCTCGCGCGCCTCTCCCCCGCGGAGAGCTTTGCGTGACTCGGTCATTCCGGGGCGGCGCACCGCGCCGGACCCGGAATCCAGCCCAGGATGCGGAACTTGCCGCTGGATTCCGGGTTCGCGCCTTCGGCGCGCCCCGGAATGACGAAGTCTGCAAAGCCCTCCCTCAGGGAGAGGGTAAGATCGCTCGCTCGACAGGCGGCGGTCGTGACTCTCACCGCCCCGCGCGCAGGCGGGCGACCAGCTCCGGGGTCGGATACGAGTCCGCCGGCAGGCCGAACTTCAGCTGTGCCTGCTTGATCGCCGCGCGGGTGCCGGCGCCGATCTTGCCGTCCGGCGTGCCGACGTCGAAGCCGGCGCGGTTGAGAAGCTCCTGCAGTTCCTTGCCCTGCTCCTGGCTCAGCACCGGGATGTCGGAGGCGCCGCGATGCATCGGCGGCGCGCCGGCGAGCCGCGTCGCGTAATAAGCGGCCGTGGTCGCATAGACCAGCGAGGCGTTCCACTTCAGGTACGCCTGGAAGTTCGGATAGACCAGGAAGGCCGGCCCGAGCCGGCCCATCGGCAGCAGCAGCGAGGCGGGCGGCCCGCCGGCCGGCAGCGGCTTGCCGTCGCGCAGCGTGACGCCCCATCCGGACCACTTGGCGTGCGGATGCTGGATGGCGAGATCGGCCTCCTGCCACGGCATGCTGGCCGGCACCTTCACCTCGCGCATCCACGGCTCGCCGCGCCGCCAGCCGAGCTCCTGCAGATAGGACGCGCTGGAGCCGATCACGTCGGGGACGCTCTTCAGCAGGTTGCGGTGGCCGTCGCCGTCCCAGTCGATGGCGTGCTTCATGTACTCGGACGGCATCATCTGGGTCTGGCCGAGCTCGCCGGCCCACGAGCCGACCATCTCGTCGGGCCGCAGGTCGCCGCGCTCGATCATCCGCAGCGCGTCGAACAGATGCCCGCGGAACATCTCCGAGCGGCGGCAGTCGTAGGCGAGCGTCGTGAGCGAGCGGATCGCATGATCCTTGCCCATGGCGACGCCGAAGTCGCTCTCCAGGCCCCAGAAGGCGACGATGATCGGCCCCGGCACGCCGAACTGCTTCTCGGCGCGGGCGAACAGGGCGGCGTGCTTCTGCAGCTGCTCGGCGCCCTTCTGCAGCCGGTAGGCGGGCAGCACCTTGTCGGAGAACTGCAGGAAGCTCTGGGCGAAGAACTTCTGGCCACGGTCGATGTTGACGATGCGCTGGTCGTAGACGAGGTACGGCGCCGCCGCGGCGATCGCCTGGCGGGAGATGCCCTGCTGGACGGCCTCCTGCTTGAAGCGGGCGAGCCAGTCCTCGAATCGGCCGGTGTTTTGGCACGGCGCCTGCGCGAGTGCCGGGGCTGCCGCGGCGAGCGCCAGTCCGACCGCCCCGAGGAGCGCGCCGGCGCGACGGCGGGTGCGCCCGCCGGCGGGCGGGGCAGACGAGCGCGGAGCGGGCGAGAACATGAGCGTCTCCTGCGATTCGCGCGGTCCCGAACACGCGCCCCGATCACGCTGTCCGATCGCGTGCGCGTCCGAATCACGACCCGAGAAAAATCGTCGGGCGTGATGGTCGCTTCACGGTCGCGGTGTCAAGGCAGCTTGTCGAAGCCGTCTCCGAAACCCTTCAGGCTCATCGGAAAGCCGATGCCTTCCTCGGGCGTCTGGAAGATGAAGAAGGTCGCCGTCTGGCCGGAGCGGAACTGCTTGATCAGGTTCTCGTCGAGCACGACCTCGGCGTAGCAGCCGCGCGGCAGGCAGCGCACGAAGCCGGCGCGTCCGACGTCGACATTGTCGACCTTGAGGCCGAGCCCGGCCGGCAGCAGCACGCCGAGCGGCGCCTGGACGCGCATCAGCCGGGTCTTCTGGTCGGCGGTGCGCAGCACCAGCACGGTGAGGCCGACATTCGCGCGGTCCTCGGCCACCACGCTCTGGAACAGCGCGCATTGCTCGGACTGCGCGCCGGGCGGCGTCTCGCAGCGGATCTGCCAGTCCTCGTGGACGGACCGCACGGCCCCTTGTGCGGCTGCGGGGGCGACTGCTGCACCGCACGCGAGAAGAGCGACCGCGAGCCCCGGAACCGCGAGCCCCAGACAGGCGCCGGCGAGGCGCCGCGCCCCCGGCGCGCGCGACATCGAACGGGCGACGTGCGCGGCCGCGAAGACGGCCTGTCGAAGCGAGTACGCACCCATCGCGGGCTCCTTTGCGGACGGTGCGACGGCACCGTGTCGGCTGCCGCACGTGTCAGGATCGGTTTACCGCGCGATCGTCAAGACGAGACGGAATCACGCGGTCCATAGGCTAAGTTACGTCATCGGCGCGACGGCCGCACCGGGGGTTTCGGCGGCGTCGTCCGCACCCGGCCCGCGCGGCCGGTGCGGTGTCTTGCTGCAATTGCGTCGTCGCGGCGCGATCCCCGTGCAGGCACATTGCGAGTGGGGCGGATTTGTGGTTTGAAGAGTTTCAATCGCGGTACAAACCCCCGGTGCCGTCGAGGCTGTCCGTCAGTGCGCCCGAGCTGTGTGCGCCGCGGAACCTCCCGACTTCATCCGGTTTTGGACCTGTGCTTTTCGCCCCGTTGTGACGACGGCCCGGACGGGCCGCCCGTATCCACCGCCGACGAAGGAGCCGTGACCACGATGACGGGTGTTCTCCGAGTGCTTTGCGTGGCGCTGGCCGCCGTGACGATGATCGGGATCGGCGGCCTCGCCGGGCCCGATGCGGCCCTGGCCGGTCTCGGCCAGCCGTCGCCCTGGCAGCTCGGAATGCAGGAGGCCGCCGCGCCGGTGATGAAGGACGTGGTCTGGTTCCACGACCTCCTGCTGTGGATCATCACCGCGATCGTCGCGCTGGTCCTCGTCCTCCTCGTCGTCGTCACGCTGCGCTTCAACGCCAAGGCCAACCCGACGCCGTCGCGCACCACCCACAACACGCTGATCGAGGTACTGTGGACCGTGGTGCCGGTGATCATCCTCGTCGTGATCGCGGTGCCGTCCTTCCGTATCATGTTCGTCCAGCTCAACACGCCGCAGGCCGACGTCACCGTGAAGGCGACCGGCAAGCAGTGGTTCTGGAGCTACGCCTATCCGGACCAGGGCAAGTTCGAGTTCGACTCGCTGATGGTGCCGGAGGGCGAGCTGAAGCCCGGCCAGCCGCGCCTGCTCGCCGTCGACAACGAGATGGTGGTGCCGGTCGGCAAGGTGGTGCGCGTGCAGGTCACCGGCGCCGACGTGATCCACGCCTTCGCGGTGCCGTCGTTCGGGATCAAGATCGACGCCGTGCCGGGTCGTCTCAACGAGACCTGGTTCAAGGCGGAGCGCGAGGGCGTCTATTACGGCCAGTGCTCCGAGCTGTGCGGCAAGGACCACGCCTTCATGCCGATCGCGGTGCGGGTGGTGAGCGAGCAGGCCTTCACGGCCTGGGTCGAGGACGCCAAGAAGAAATACGCCGCCGTCCCGCCGTCCGCCGACGCGCCGCAACTCGCCGTGGCGCAGGCCGTCGCCGACTGAGCCGGCATCGCGCGCCTTTTCGCGCGACGCCCCACGAGACTCCCGAGGAAACGCCATGGACGCCACCGTAACGGCTCACGACGCGCACGACGCCCACGCCCATCCGACCGGATGGCGGCGCTGGGTCTTCTCGACCAATCACAAGGACATCGGGACCATGTACCTGGTGTTCGCCATGATGGCCGGGGTGATCGGCGCCGCGCTGTCGATCGGCATGCGGCTCGAGCTGCAGAACCCGGGCATGCAGATCTTCGCCTCGGCCCACACCTTCAACGTGTTCACCACGGCGCACGGCCTCATCATGGTGTTCTTCATGGTGATGCCGGCGCTGATCGGCGGCTTCGGCAACTGGCTGGTGCCGCTGATGATCGGGGCGCCCGACATGGCGTTCCCGCGGATGAACAACATCTCGTTCTGGCTGTTGCCGGCGGCCTTCGCGCTGCTCCTGATGTCGCTGTTCGTCGAGGGCGAGCCGGGCGGCACCGGGGCCGGCTCCGGCTGGACCATCTACGCGCCGCTCTCCACCATCGGGCATCCGGGACCGGCGATCGATTTCGCGATCCTGTCGCTGCATCTCGCCGGTGCCTCGTCGATCCTCGGCGCCATCAACTTCATCACCACCATCCTGAACATGCGTGCGCCGGGCATGACGCTGCACAAGATGCCGCTGTTCGTGTGGTCCGTGCTGGTGACGGCGTTCCTGCTGCTGCTCGCGCTGCCGGTGCTGGCCGGCGCCATCACGATGCTGCTCACCGACCGCAACTTCGGCACCACCTTCTTTGCCCCCGAGGGCGGCGGTGATCCGGTGCTGTTCCAGCATCTGTTCTGGTTCTTCGGCCACCCCGAAGTCTACATCATGATCCTGCCGGGCTTCGGCATCATCAGCCAGATCGTCGCGACCTTCTCCCGCAAGCCGGTGTTCGGCTATCTCGGCATGGCCTACGCCATGGTCGCGATCGGCTTCATCGGCTTCATCGTGTGGGCCCACCACATGTACGTGGTCGGTCTCTCGACCGGCACGCAGGCCTATTTCGTCGCGGCGACGATGATCATCGCGGTGCCGACCGGCATCAAGATCTTCTCCTGGATCGCGACGATGTGGGGCGGCTCGATCGAGTTCCGCACCCCGATGCTGTGGACCTTCGGCTTCATCTTCCTGTTCACGGTGGGCGGGGTGACGGGCGTCGTGCTCGCCAACGCCTCGGTCGACCGCGCCCTGCACGACACCTACTACGTCGTCGCCCACTTCCATTACGTGCTGTCGCTCGGCGCGGTCTTCACCATCTTCGCCGGCTGGTACTACTGGTTCCCGAAGTTCACCGGCTACCTGTACGAGGAGTGGATCGGCAAGCTGCACTTCTGGGTCACCTTCGTCGGCGTCAACATGCTGTTCTTCCCGCAGCACTTCCTCGGACTCGCCGGGATGCCGCGCCGGATCGCCGACTATCCCGACGCCTTCGCGGGATGGAACATGGTGTCGTCGATCGGCTCCTACATCTCGGGCGTCGCGCTCCTGATCTTCTTCTTCGGCATCATCCGCGCCTTCCAGCGCAAGGAGCACGCCGCCGGCAATCCGTGGGGGGCCGGTGCGACGACGCTGGAATGGACCCTGCCGTCGCCGCCGCCGTTCCATCAGTTCGAGGTTCTGCCGCGCATCCGCTGACGCAGGCCTCGCAGCGGCGGCGCGCCGCCGCTGCATTCGCTCTCGCGCCGGATCGCGCGGGTGACGTTCGCCGATCAAACCAGCGCCGCGTCGTGTGTCGCGCGCGCGCCCGAGGTCCACGGAATGTCTCTCGTCACCGACGGCGCCGACCTGTCCCGCCATCCCCAGGTCGTCGCCGACCATGTGCTCGCCGGCACGGTGCTGGCCGCGCCGGAGCCGAGCCTCGCGGAGGTGAAGGACTACGTCGCCCTGATGAAGCCGCGGGTGATGTCGCTCGTGGTGTTCACGGCGCTCGTCGGCATGCTGGTCGCGCCGGACCGGCTGCATCCGGTGATCGGCTTCGCGGCGCTCGTCGCCATCGCGGTCGGGGCGGGGGCGGCCGGCGCCCTGAACATGTGGTGGGACGCCGACATCGACCGGGTGATGTCGCGCACGGCGCGCCGCCCGATCCCGGCCGGCCGGGTGCGGCCCGAGGAGGCGCTCGCCTTCGGTGCGACGCTCGCGGTCGGCTCCGTCGCGGTGCTCGGCCTCGTCGCCGGCTGGCTCGCCGCCGGGCTCCTCGCCTTCACGATCCTGTTCTACGCGATCGTCTACTCGATGTGGCTGAAGCGGGCGACCTCGCAGAACATCGTGATCGGCGGCGCCGCCGGCGCCGTCCCGCCGATGATCGGCTGGGCCGCCGCCACCGGCAGCCTGTCGCTCGAGCCGGTGCTCCTGTTCCTGATCATCTTCTTCTGGACGCCGCCGCATTTCTGGGCGCTGTCGCTGTGGCGCAGCGACGATTATGCGCGCGCCGGCATCCCGATGCTGCCGGTGGTCTCCGGCGTCGCCGAGACCAAGCGACAGATTCTGCTGCACGCCCTGCTGCTCGCCCCGGTCGGCGTGTCGCCGGCGCTGTTCGGTGGCGCCGGAATCCTCTACGGCCTCGTCGCCACCTATGCGGGCGCCAAGATCGTGTGGCTGTCGGTGCGGCTGTGGCGGGCGGCCGATCCGCAGGCGACCGATCGGCTGGCGAAGCGGCTGTTCGGCTTCTCGCTCTACTATCTGTTCGCGCTGTTCGCCGTGCTGCTGGTCGACCGCTGGGTGGCGCCGCTGATCGCGGCCGGCGCGAGCGCGCTCGGGATCGCCGAGATCGGACCGGGTTGGCTCGGAGGCGCGGCATGAGCGGGCGCCCCTTGCCGCGCGACGACGGCATCGTCCTCTCGGCGGAGCAGAAGCGCCGCCAGCGCGCCCGCTCGGTGGCGATCGCGCTCGTGCTCGCCGGGCTGGTGCTGCTGTTCTACGTGGTCACGCTGGTCAAGCTCGGCCCCGGCGTGATGAACCGCCCGCTGTGACGCCGACCATCCGCCCGACCCGTAACCACGAGGCAGCGAGACCGTGACCCCGACGCCCGCCACACCCGACCCGAATGCCGTGCGGCGACCCGCCGCGAGCCGGCGCGACGTCGGCGTGGCGCTCGCCTGCGGCGTCTTCGTCGGCCTGATGGTCGGGGCGGCTTACGCGGCCGTGCCGCTCTACGACTGGTTCTGCCGCGTCACCGGCTTCGGCGGCACCACTCAGGTCGCCGCCGCGGCGCCGCACGAGATTCTCGACCGCCGCATCACGGTTCGGTTCGACGCCAACATCGCCCGCGGGCTGCCGTGGCGGTTCGAGCCCGAGCAGACCAAGGTCGAGGTGAAGCTCGGCGAGGTGGTCACCATCTACTACGCCGTCACCAATCTGGCGGCGCGCGAGACGACGGGCACCGCCTCCTACAACGTCGCGCCGACCACCACGGGCGCGTACTTCTCCAAGATCGAGTGCTTCTGCTTCACCGAGCAGGTGTTCAAGCCGGGCGAGCGGCGTGAGATGGCGGTGGTGTTCTTCGTCGACCCGAAGCTCGCCGCCGACGCCGACCAGGACGATCTCGACACCATCACGCTGTCCTACACGTTCTACCCGACACGCACGCCGGCGACGGCGCGCGCGAGCGGCTCCTGACCGACGATCCGCGCGGCGCGACGCGCCGCGGCCCCCGCACGACCGACGGAGACCACCATGGCCGAGGCCCACGCCAAGCAGCACGACTACCACCTGGTCGATCCGAGCCCGTGGCCGGCGCTCGGCTCGCTCGCCGCCTTCGTCATGGCGGTCGGCGCCATCTTCTGGATGCACAAGTCGTTCGCGGCGGCGCCGTGGGTGTTCGCGGTCGGAGCCGCCGGCGTGCTCGCCGTGATGGCGGGCTGGTGGCGCGACGTGATCAGGGAGGCCGAGCACGGCGGCTTCCACTCCAAGGTGGTGCAGATCTCGCACCGCTACGGCATGATCCTGTTCATCGCCTCCGAGGTGATGTTCTTCGTCGCCTGGTTCTGGGCGTATTTCACGGTCGCGCTGTTCCCCGATCAGGCCAACATGGTGGCCCGCACCGAGCTGCTCGGCGGCGTGTGGCCACCGAAGGGCATCGAGACCTTCGACCCCTGGCACCTGCCGCTCCTCAACACGCTCATCCTGCTCACCTCGGGCACGACCGTCACCTGGGCCCACCACGCGCTCCTGCACGGCGACCGCGAGGGTCTCAAGTGGGGCCTGATCTGCACGGTCGCGCTCGGCCTCACCTTCACGATGGTGCAGGGTTTCGAGTACGCGCACGCCCACTTCGCCTTCTCGGGCAACATCTACGGCGCGACCTTCTTCATGGCGACCGGCTTCCACGGGGCCCATGTGATCATCGGGACGATCTTCCTCATCGTCTGCCTGTTCCGGGCGCTGGCCGGCCACTTCACGCCGACCCAGCATCTCGGCTTCGAGTTCGCCGCCTGGTACTGGCATTTCGTCGATGTGGTGTGGCTGTTCCTGTTCGCCGCCATCTATGTGTGGGGCGCCGGACCGGCGGCCGCGCATTGACCCTGATGGGATCGACCGGCGGAGAGCTGATCGGGATGGACGAGCGCGCCGACCACGGGCTGCCGGCCGGGCAGAGGAGCGTCCCCAATCCGCTGGCGGCGGGGCTGCGCGGCCGCTGCCCACGCTGCGGCGAGGGGCATCTGTTCTCGGGTTTCCTCAACGTGCGGCCGCGGTGCGAGGTGTGCGGCCTCGACCTCGCCTTCATCGACTCGGGGGACGGGCCGGCCTTCTTCGTCATGTCGTTCTCCGGCTTCGTCGTCGTCGCCGCGGCGTTGATCACCGAGATCATGGTTCAGCCGCCGTTCTGGCTGCACGCGGTGCTGTGGCTGCCGCTGATCCTGATCACGACGCTCGCGCCCTTGCGTCCGTCCAAGGGACTGATGATCGCGCTGCAGTACCGCCACAAGGCGGAGGAGGGGCGGTTCGGCCCCGAGGACGCATCGTGACGGCGCGCTCGGCCTCGCTTCCCGCGCCGTCGCCGCTGCGCCGCCTGCTCGTCCCGGGCCTGGTGTCGCTCGTCGGCGTCGCGGTCCTGATCGGGCTCGGCGTCTGGCAGCTCGAGCGGATGGCGTGGAAACGCGCCCTCATCGCGACGCTCACCGAGCGGCTCGCCGCCGACCCCGTCCCCCTGCCGCCGCCGGCGGCGTGGCCCGGGCTCTCGCGCGAGGCGAACGAGTTCCGCCGCGTGCGCGTCTCCGGCACGTTCCGGCACGACAAGGAGGCGCTGGTCTACGCGATCGGCTCCGGCTCCCGCACGGCGCCGACCGGCCTCGGCTACCGGGTGTTCGCGCCGCTCGTGCTCGCCGGCGGCGGAACCGTTCTGGTCGACCGCGGCTTCGTGCCGGACGCCGACAAGGCGCCCGAGGCGCGCGCCGCCGGCCAGGTGACCGGCCCGGTCGAGATCGTCGCCCTGCTGCGCTGGCCCGAGACCCGGCCGACCTTCGCGCCCGCCGACGATCCCGGCCGCAACATCTGGTTCGCCCGCGATCCGGGCGCGATCGCGTCCGTGAAGGGCCTCGACGTTCCGGTCTTCTACCTCGACCTCGAGACTCCGGCGCCGCCCGGCGGCCTGCCGCGCCCCGTGCTGCTGCGGCCGAACCTGCCCGACAACCACCTGCAATACGCCATCACCTGGTTCAGCCTGGCGCTGGCGCTGGCCGCGATCTTTCTCATATGGGCCTTTGGGCGGCGGAAGGGCGATAGCCAGTAGGGTGGGTATCGGCGCGACGCGCCGTTGCCCACGCGGGTCCGCACCCCTGGTGATCGAGGCTGACGGCGCGGGCCTGCGGTGCAGGCCCGCCCTACCGGGTACCGGGTCGGTGCCGCCTAAAAATCCTTCAGGAGCCGCTCGATGTAGTCGAGCTCCACGGGCGGGCGCAGCGGGTCGGCGAAGCGGCGACGCAGCTCCTCCAGGATCCGCCGCGCGCGCTGGACGTCGATCTCGCCCGGCACCTTCACGGTGGTGTCGTCGCCGTAGTCGCGGCCGCGCAGCGGCCGGCCGAGCGGATCGGTGTCCTGCTGGGCACGCGCCTGGCCGCGGCCCGGCTGGCCGGGACCCGGTCCCTGACCCATCTGCTGCTGGAGCTGCTGGGCGAGCCCCTGCGCGCCCTTGCGGAGCGCGTCGAGGGCACGGCCCTGGCTGTCGACGGCGCCGTCGGCATTGCCCTGGCCGAGCTCGCCGGTGGCGTCGCCCATCGACTCCTCGGCGCGGCCGAACTGATCGCCGCCCGGCTGGTCGCCGCCCTGGTCGCCCTTGCCGTCCTGCGGCTGGCCGAAGCCCTTCTGCTTGAGCTGCTCCATCAGCTTCTTGAGCTGGTCGCGCAGGGCCTGCTGGTTCTGCTGGAGCTGGCTGTAGTCGCCCGGATCGCCCGGCTGCTCGCCCTCCGGCGGCTGGCCGCGGCGGCCGCGCTGGCCCCGCTGCCCGCGCTGGTCCTGCCCCTGCTGGAACGTGCGGTCGCGCAGCTGCTGCTGCTTGCGGATCATGTCGCCGAGCTCGTCGAGCGCCTGCATCATCTCGTCGTCCACGTCGCCCTGCTGGCCGGGGCGGGCCATCTGCAGGTTCTCCATCATGGACTGGAGCTGGTCGAGCAGGGCGCGGGCGGCGTCGCGGGCGCCGGAGCGGGCGAGCTGCTCGAGCCGGTCGAGCATGCTCTGCAGGTCCTGCGAGCGCAGCTCTCGCGTGTTGCGGTCGAGCGGTCGCGCCATCTGCGGGTTCTTGCGGAGCTCCTCGGCGAGCGCCTGCATGAACTGCTGCATGGCGGCGCGCAGCTCCTCCATCAGCTTCTTGATCTCCTCCTCGCTGGCGCCGCGCTCCAGCGCCTGGCGCAGCGCCTCCTGGGCGTTGCGCAGCCGCTGCTCGGCATCGGAGACGGTGCCGTCCTCGATCTGGGTCGCCATCGCCCACAATTCGCGCACGACGTCGCGGAGCTGCTCGTCGGTCTTGGCGCGGACGAGCGTGTAGAAGATCGAGCGCAGGCCGATATAGGTCCCGGCCTCGGGGGTGTAGCGGTCGGGCGCGATGGCGAGCGCGTCGAGGGCCACGGCGACGGTGTCGCGACGGTCGGCGTCGAGCGCCAGGATCCGGCGCTGCTCGATCAGGGCGCGGGCGAGCGGCTTGACGAACAGCCGCTCGGGCAGGCGCAGCTCCACCGGGGTGCTGCGGCCTTCGTTGCCGGCCTCGTCCTTGGCCGTGAGCGTCAGCGTCACCTCGGCGCCGGCCCACGGGTTCTCGGTGAAATCCTTGGTGGTCTGGCCGACGCCCGCGCGGGTGCGGGCCTGCGGCAGCGACAGGGTGGTCTCGGGCGGATCGAACAGCGGCCGCGGCGCCGCGTCGGGCGGAGTGGACACGCCCGGCTGGGCCGCCGGCGGCTTCGCCGCCACGGTGGCGCGCGCCTCCACCACCCCGTAGTCGTCGTCGACCTTGTAGGTGAGCTGCAGGGCGCCTCGCGCCTGCGGCTCCGGATCCTTGGTGAGCGCGATGGTCGGCGCCCGGTCGGGCGTCGCGACGAAGCTCCAGGCGAGGTCGTGGCCGGTGCCCCGCACCGTGGCGGTGCCGCGCTCCTTCACGCTGAAGCGCCGCTCCTCGGCGCCGGCCGGGGGCTTCACGGCGGCATCGGGCGCCGCCTCGACCAGCCCACCCGTCACCGAGACGTCGAGGCCGGACTGGCCGCTCGCCCGGATCACCAGGACGCTGCCGGCCGGCACCGTCACGGCGGCCGGAATGCCGGCCTGGGCCGTCTCGCCGGGGCGGACGCCGGGCAGGATCACGGGCGGCCGGCCCGTGTAGACGGGCGGCGACACCCAGGCGTCGAGCCGGTAGTTGGTCGGGACGACGGTGCTGTGCCAGTCGAACGCAGCGGCGATCCGCCGCATCCGGTCGCCGCCGGCCGAGACGAAGGACACGGCGACGAGCAGCAGCACCAGCATGCGCACCGCGACCGGGTCGCGCACCGCGAGCCGCGGCGCCGGCAGGCCGACCTTCAGGGAGCGGGCGGCGGCGAGCGAGCGCTCGACATGGGCACGCCACAGCGCCAGCGCCCAGGGATCCTCGGACGGGGTGGCGATGGTGTCGACCGCGGCGGTCGCCGGCCGATGGACGAGGCCCGAATCGCGGTCGAGCCGGGCGAGGCCGAGCGTGCGGGCCGGGAAGCGCAGCCGCACCAGCGGCGCCAGGGCGGCGATCAGCAGGCCCGCGAAGGCGACGAGCCCGACCGCCCGTCCGACCGGCGGCAGCCACAGCCAAAGCCCGAGCCACGAGGCGGCGAGGAAGCCGCCGAGGACGGTCGCGACGAGCGCGAGGCCGGGCCACAGCCGCTCCCAGAACACCACCCAGCGGGCCCGCATCAGCGCCGCACCGAGCACGTCGGCCGAGGCAGACGAGGGTGACGCGGGCCTGTCGGGCGCGGACTTGTGAGGCGCGGGCTTCTCGGGGGCTCGGGTCTGGTCGCTCAAGCGGCTCTCCGGGGGTACGGCCTCTCGCCTATAACACGCAAGAGTCGGTCCTGGCATGCGGGCACGGCCGAAATGCGTCCGACCGGGCGGCCGATCACGCCATTGTCAGGTCTTGCCGAAGAGGCGTCAGGCAAGTTCCGCGCCGGGCGGACTGTATCATTGTGTGTGCTGCGGGCCCGCCTGCGGGGCTCCTGGTTTCGTTACGACTTACGTAAAGTGTAATTCCGGTGTACGGTCATGATCGTCAGCTACCGCGACGAGCGGACCAGACGGTTCGCCGAGGGCGTGCGTGTGAAGCAGTTTTCGGGATTTGCCCGACAGGCCGAGATCAGGCTGGACCGCCTGGACGCCGCGGCAGCGCTGAGCGATCTCGCGGCCCTTCCGGGCAACCGGCTCGAAGCCCTGAAGGGCGACCGAAAAGGTCAGTACAGCATCCGGATCAACGATCAGTGGCGCATCTGCTTCGCGTGGCCGGAGGGATCGCCCGGCCCGATCGACGTCGAGATCGTCGACTATCATTAGGAGGCTCGACAGGAGGCTCAATGGCACGCACCGCCATCCACCCGGGCGAGCATCTCGCCGAAGAGCTGTCCGAACTCGGGGTCTCGGCTGCGGAGCTGGCGCGTCAGCTCGACGTGCCGGTGAACCGCATCATCGGAATCATCAACGGCCAGCGCGGAATCACGGCCGATACGGCGCTGCGGCTCGGCCACTGGTTCGGCACCAGTCCGGAGTTCTGGCTCAATCTGCAGGCGCTCTACGAGCTGCGTCTGGCCAGGCGCGAGATCGGCGATCGACTCGGCGGAATGCCGACGCTCGCCGATCGCACGAAGCTGTCCGGCGGGGCCTCAGCGAAGTGACGCATGTCCGCTGTGAGAACGTTTCCGTTCGACGTCACAACCACCCCGGCACCCGGTCCAGCGCGATGATCTCCGCGATCGACGGACGTGGGCGCACCACGGCCCAATCCGATCCGTTCACCAGCACCTCCGGGACGAGCGGACGGGTGTTGTAGGTGCCGGCCTGCACGGCCCCGTAGGCGCCGGCCGACATCACGGCGATCAGGTCGCCCGGCTGCGGCGCCGGCATCTCGCGGTCGAGCGCCAGGAAGTCGCCGGACTCGCACACCGGGCCGACCACGTCGGCGACGATCCGCGGCGTCTCCGGCGTCGGCGCGACGACCGGGCGGAGCGCGTGGAAGGCGTCGTAGAGGGTCGGCCGCACCAGGTCGTTCATGGCGGCGTCGACGATCACGAAGGTCTTCGCCTCGCCGCGCTTCACGTAGATCACCCGGGTCACCAGGATGCCGGCATTGCCGACCAGCAGCCGGCCCGGCTCGAACAGCAGCCGGCAGCCGAGGTCGCGGGTCGCCTCCTTGACCACGGCCGCATAGGCCTCCGGATGCGGCGGCTCGTCGTCGCTCTCGTCGTAGGGAATGCCGAGCCCGCCGCCGAAGTCGATATGCGTGATGGCGTGGCCGTCGGCGCGCAGCGCGCGGACGAAGTCGGCGAGCAGCGCGAAGGCGTCGCGGAACGGCCCGAGCGCCGTGATCTGGCTGCCGATATGCATGTCGACGCCCTCGACCTTCACGCCGGGGAGGGCGGCGGCGCGGGCGTAGACGTCGCGGGCGCGAGAAATCGGGATGCCGAACTTGTTCTCGGCCTTGCCGGTCGAGATCTTCTCGTGGGTGCCGGCATCGACGTCCGGGTTGACGCGCAGCGAGATGCCGGCTCGCTTGCCCTTCGCGGCGGCGATCGCGGACAAGAGCTCCAGCTCGGGCTCGGACTCGACATTGACGCACAGGATGCCGGTGTCGACCGCGAGCGCGAGCTCGTCCGCGGTCTTGCCGACGCCCGAGAACATGATCTTCTCCGGCGGGATGCCGGCCGCCAGCGCGCGCTTCAGTTCGCCGCCCGAGACCACGTCGGCACCGGCGCCGAGGGCGGCGAGCGTGCGGATCACGGCCTGGTTGGAGTTCGCCTTCATGGCGTAGCAGATGGTCGCCGGCACGTCGGCGAAGGCCTCGGCGAACACCCGGTAGTGCCGGGTCAGGGTGGCGGTCGCGTAGCAGTAGAACGGCGTTCCGACCGCCTCGGCGATGCGGACGAGATCGACCGCCTCGGCGTGCAGCACGCCGTCGCGATACTGGAAATGATGCATGGGCGCCTCGGACGGGAGCGGGGTCGGCGCAGCATGATGTCGCCGCGCCGCTCCGGCGGGCCGGAGCGGGTGTCGCGACGTGCAGGCGCAGGGGCAGCGTTTAGGCCAAAGTGGCTCAGTTGAGAAGCGGGTCGAGCGGGAAGCGCCGATCCTTCGCCGGCGGCAGCGTCATTTGCTGCTGCTGCGGCGTCATGTCCGGCAACAGACCGGACGGCGACCGCCATCCCTGCTGCTGCTCGGCGGTGGGCGCCGGGACGGCCTGGGCGGAGGGCGGTGGGTCGAGCGCGCTCTTGCGGCCGCAGCCGGCAAGGCCGAGTGCCCCGGCCAAGGCCACGATCGTCAGAACCCTGATCACGCGCGTACGGCTCACGAGCCTGTCGCCCCCCATCGAACCCACTCCGTGCGACGAGCCATCCTGTCCGCGCGGACTGTCCCGCGCGCCGGCGGATGCCGGTCACGAGCGCCGACCCTACAGCATCGGTACGCGAAATTCGGACCTTTTCGGGAGCACGGTGTGATTTTCGCAGCGACCGTGTGATCCGTGCATCAGCGTTCCCCACCGCACATCGGGGCGGAACCGCATCGGCGGCCTGCGGTTGTCCCAGCGCGATCGATTCGACCCCTATAAGCCCTTGAGGAGGCAACTGAATGCCGTCGACCACCAAGCTGTTCCGCGCCGGGGTGCTGGCCCTGGGCGTCACTGCCCTCGCGATGCCGGCGTTTGCCCAGACCGGCAATCCGGCCGCTCCGACCGGCACCGAGACGCCGAACAACGCCCCGCCGAAGGGCAATATCGGCACCAGCGGCTCGACCGGCGGCGTCGGCCAGCCCGGGATGGCTCCGCGGGCGCCGATGGGCACCACCGGGGCGGGCGGCGCCAATGCGCTCGGCGATTCGCAGCGCCCGAGCGCGATGCCGCCGACCTCGAGCGGTGTGCCGGCCGAGAATCTCGGTGCCCGTGGCTCCAACGCGCCGAGCAACGTCCCGAACCCGGGCCCGAAGGGCAATATCGGCGGGAACTGATCGCGCTGATCGGCAAATGGCGCGACGCCCTCGGCGGGCGTCCGCCGCCGGTGCGGTCCGCGATCACGGCAGCCGACGCGAGGCCGGCCCCGGAGCGATCCGGGCGCCGGCCTCGGCGTTTTCAGGACCGGGCGTTTTGGGACGAGCGACGTGTCGCGGTCACCGCGACGGTCGACGGTCCGCCGTCATCGCGCGGCTTCGGCCGCGAGCCGGGTCAGCCAGGCCTCGGCCTGGGCGCGGACGTTGTCGGGCGCCGTGCCGCCGTAGCTGGCGCGGCTCCTCACTGCGCTGTCGACGGTCAGCACGTCGAACACCGCCGCCGTGATGCGCGGCTCGACGCTCTGCATGGTCGCGAGCGGCAGCTCGGCGATGTCGACGCCGGCCTTCTCGGCCGCCTGCACGATGCGGCCGGTGACGTGGTGGGCGTCGCGGAACGGCATGCCCAGCACCCGCACCAGCCAGTCGGCCAGATCGGTCGCGGTGGCGTAGCCGCTGCCGGCGGCGGCTCGCATGCGGGCCGTGTCGGGCGTCATGTCGCGCACCATGCCGGCCATCGCGACGAGCGACAGCTCGAGCGCCGCGAAGGCGTCCATGGCGCCTTCCTTGTCCTCCTGCATGTCCTTTTGGTAGGCGAGCGGCAGCCCCTTCATCACCATCAGGAGCGCGGCGAGATCGCCGCAGACGCGGCCGGTCTTGGCCCGCACCAGCTCGGCGGCGTCCGGATTGCGCTTCTGCGGCATGATCGACGAGCCGGTCGTGAAGGCGTCGGTGAGCTTCAGGAAGCCCACCAGAGGCGACGTCCAGATCACGATCTCCTCGGCGAAGCGCGACAGATGCACGGACGTGATCGCCGCGGCCGCGAGCGTCTCCAGCACGAAGTCGCGATCCGAGACGGCATCCAGGGAATTCGCGGTCGGGCGCGAGAAACCGAGCGCCGCGGCGGTCTTGTGACGGTCGAGCGGGAACGACGTGCCGGCCAACGCGGCCGAGCCGAGCGGGCATTCGTTGAGCCGGGCGCGCGCGTCGGCGAAGCGGCCGCGGTCGCGCCCGGCCATCTCGACATAGGCGAGCAGATGGTGGCCGAACGTCACCGGCTGGGCCGTCTGCAGATGGGTGAAGCCCGGCATCACCGTGTCGGCATGCGCCAGCGCCGTCTCGGCGAGCGCCCGCTGGTAGTCGGCGAGCAGCGCGTCGATGCCGTCCACGGTGTCGCGGACCCACAGCTTGAAGTCGGTCGCCACCTGGTCGTTGCGCGAGCGCGCGGTGTGCAGGCGGCCGGCCGGCTCGCCGATCAGCGCCTTGAGCCGCGACTCGACGTTCATGTGGATGTCTTCGAGGGCGCGGGAGAATTCGAACGTGCCGGCCTCGATCTCGGCCAGCACGGCGTCGAGCCCCGTGGCGATGGCCGCCGCGTCGGCCGCCGAAATGATGCCCTGATCTGCGAGCATCCCCGCATGCGCCTTGCTCGCGGCGATGTCCTGCCGGTACAGCGCGCGGTCGAAGTCGATCGAGGCGTTGATCTCGGCCATGATCGCGGCGGGCTCGCTTTCGAACCGGCCACCCCACATCTTGTTGCTCATTCCGCGTCCCTGAAGTGTCCGACCCGACAGTCCGAAGCAGTGTTCGCCCATGGCCGATGATCCCGTGACGACCCCGCCCGAGCCCGCGGCCGCCGCCGCGCCGCGCCGGCCGCGGCGGACGATGCTCGTCGCCCTCGCGCTCGGCGCCGCCGTGGCGGTCGGTGCCGGGGCGGTATACGGCCTGTCGGGTTTGGGGCGCAATCCGCAGGCCGCGGCCTGCGGCCCGGCGCTCGATCTCGCGAAACGCCTCGCGCCGCTCGCCAAGGGGGAGGTCGCGGCCGTGGCGGTCGCCGACACGCCGCGGACCCTGCAGCACCTCGCCTTCACGGACGGGACGGGGGCGGCGAGGACGCTCGCCGATTGGCGGGGGCGCACCGTGCTCCTCAACCTGTGGGCGACCTGGTGCGTGCCCTGCCGCAAGGAGATGCCGGCGCTCGACGCGCTCCAGCGTCAGGCCGGAAGCGAGCGGTTCGAGGTGGTCGCCGTCAACGTCGACACGCGCAACCCCGACAAGCCGCGCGCCTGGCTGAAGGAGGTCGGGATCGACGGTCTCGCCTACTACGCCGATCCGAGCGGCAAGATCCTGCGCGAGATCGGCGCCTTCGGCCTGCCGGCGACCGTGCTGGTCGATCCGGCGGGCTGCACGGTGGCGACGCTCGCCGGACCCGCCGAATGGGCGAGCCCGGACGCGCTGGCTCTGGTGAAGGCCGCGCTGGCGCGGTGAGGAGCAAGGCGAGGCCGCCGCGCTGCCGCGACCGGGCCGATCAGTAGATCAGCACGGGCGCCTTGCCGATCAGGCTGCGGTCGTCGATCTCGCGGACCAGGAAGTCGGCGACGTCCTCGCGCGAGACGAGCCCGTTGCGCCAATCCTTCTTGTCGACCAGGACGCGATACTCGCGCGTCTTGTGGCCGTTGGTCAGCACCCCGGGGCGGGCGATCGTCCAGTCGAGCCCGCTCTCCTTGATCAGCTTCTCCTGCCGGCTCTTGTCGTCGTAGGCGCGGCCGAAGACCAGCACGAACGGGCCGTACTGGAGCAGGTTGATGCTGCTGCGGCTGTCGCCCGCCCCGAAGCCGGTGACGGCGATCAGCCGGCGCACCCCGTGCTTCTGCATGGCGGCGACGAGATGCCGGGTCGAGTCGGAGAACAGCCGCACCGGGCCGATCATGTCGGAGAACCCGATGCCGAGAGTCTGGATCACCACGTCGACGCCCTCGACGGCCGCCTCGAGGTCCGCGGCCTTGAGGGCGTTGCCCTTGACGATCTCGAGACGCGGATCGGCCTTGATCCGCGGGGCCGAACGGGCGAAGGCCCGAACCTGGTGGCCGGCGGCGAGCGCCTGAAGCGTGGTTTCGAAGCCGATGCCCTTCGAGGCACCGACGATCAGGACACGAGCCATCCTAAAATTCCCTTTTGGACGCGACGGACCGGGCCGGGCGTCGAATGAGTCGACATCGGCGAACGAACGGGGAGGGCGGTCGGATCACACCGCGGCGCGAATGCCGGCGAACGCCGGCCCGACCCCGGGCCGAGACCGCGAAGGCCGGAGGCCCGTCACCCGTTTCGGGTTCTCCTATCGCACAGATCGCGGGACGGGACCACGATCGTGCCGCGCGTCCCGCGCGAACTCCGCGGGACGTCGTAAACGCATGTCTCGAAAGGGATCAGGCGCGCGGCCGCATCCGGGCCGCCGCGTTCGTGGGCGCGGCCGAGGTCGGCGGGGCGGCTCCGGAAAGGCTCGGCCGGGACTTAAACGGAGATGTCGAGCGCGCGGCCGACGCCGGCCGCCACATTGGCGAGGCGCTGGCCGTTGTCGGCGGCGGCCTGCACCATGTCGGCGATGTCCTTCTCCTGCTGGGCGTTGACCTTCATCATCTTCGCCGTCATGGCGATCTGCGTCTCGCCGGCCTGTGCGCCGACGGCCGCGCCTGCGACTGCCGTGGTGTTCATCGCGTCCCTGCCTTTTCGTTGCTCGGCGTCGGCGTCGAGGCCGGAGCGCCGGATTCATGAGCGCGCCGCCTTCAGGCCTTCATGTCGAGCTGGGTCTTGGCGATCTTGGCCTGCAGCTCCGACTGCACCCGCACCGCCGCGCGCTTCGCCGCGATCTCGCCCATGCCGGAGCCGAGCGTCGTCGCCGTGTCGGCGAACGAGTAGCTGAACGCCGCGAGGTTCGCTGCGACGTTGTTGTTGAACGCCTTCTGCTTGGCGCGCCAGTTGGTCACCTGCCCGTAGGCGGTCGGCGTCGACACCCAGTTGAACCGGGACGAGACGATTCCCATCGGTCCGCTCCTCGGCGGGAATCCTAGGCCCCGCCGCGTTAACGAACCCTCACCAGGCGTGCGAAGATCGCGGGGCCGCCCCGCTATTTCACCACGCCCGAGACGCAGCACGGGCGCTTGCGCGGCGCCGGAATGCGGGTCTTGAGGTAGCAGCGCGGCGTCGGGCCGACATAGCCGGCGCGCAGGAACGTCCAGGCGCGGCAGCGGCTCTCGCCTTCGCAGGCGGCCTTGCAGACCTGCCAGGTCGCCTCGGCCGCGAGATCGAGCGTCTGGTAGTCGCCGCCGGCGCGGTCGATGCCGATCTCGCCGCCGCCGTCGTTGGTCTCGGTGACGCCGGCGCCCTTGACGCCGGAGGCGCAGCACGGATCGGCCTTGGCGGCCTCCACCTGGGCCTTGAGGCGGCACACCGCGCCGCCCTCCGCGGTCGGGTAGGCGAAGCTCCAGGCTCGGCAGCGGGCGTCGCGCTCGCAGCGCGACGCGCAGGCGGCCGGATCGGCGCTGCGCACCGGAAACGTCGTGTAGGCCGCGCCGCCGCGGTCGAAGCCGACCTGGGCGCGCGCCGCGCTCCATCCCGCCGGCAGGGCGACGACGACGGTCATCACGACGACGGTCACGAGACGGACGGTCACGAGGAGAGCGAGGCGAAGCAGCAGGGACACCGGAGCGGGGAGGCGGGACTCGACCGACACTGTGCCTCCCGTCATCGTGGGTCGTCTCGTTCGAGGACCGCCCGTGGACCGGACCATGGTCGGCGAGATCTATCGCAAAATCCCACCTCCGAACAGGCGCGACCGGGCCTGCCGCGAGCCGCCTAGACGGCGAGCGGCGCCACGGTGGCGCCGAGCAGGCCGATCAGATCGGCGGGCTCGAGCTCCACCTGAAGGCCGCGCCGTCCGCCGTTGAGCACGACGGTCGCGTGCGCGGTCGCCTCCTGCTCTACGAAGACCCGCACCCGTTTCCTCTGGCCGAAGGGCGAGATTCCGCCGACATGATAGCCGGTGATGCGCTCGGCCTCGGCCGGCGGCAGCATCTCGGCGTGCTTGGCGCCGGCCGCGGCCGCGAGCTTCTTCAGCGACACCTCGCGGTCGGACGGCAGCACGACGCAGACCGGCTCGCGGTCGGCGCGCGCCATCAGGGTCTTGAGCACGCGGGCGGGCGCGAAGCCGAGCGCCTCGGCCGCCTGCAGGCCGATGCGCGGGGCGTCGGGATCGTAGTCGTACTCGTGCAGCGAGAAGCCTATTCCGGCCTTCTGCAGCGCCTGGACGGCCGGCGTTCCCTTCGCCATGGCGGTGGTTCCCGTCCGAGCCGTGTCCGATCAGTAGGCGTATTCGTTGAACACCGGGTCGACCGAGCCGCCCCAGGCGCCGTGGAACTTCTCCAGCAGCTCCTCGGCCGGCGTGCGGCCGCGCTCGACGATGTCCTCGAGCGGCGCGAGGAAGCGCGTCTCGTCGCGGCCCATCCAGTCCTGCTTCTCGCGCCGCGCCAAGCCGGCGCGGGCGAGCGCGACGGTCTCGCGCGCCAGCTCCAGGATGGTGCGGCCGGCGATCGTCGCCTCGAAGCCGAGGCGCGGCACCTGGTCCCGCAGGCTCTGCCGCTCCTCCGCGGTCCAGCCCTTCACGATCTCCCAACAGGCGTCGAGATTGGCGTCGTCGTAGAGGAGGCCGACCCAGAAGGCCGGCAGCGCCGGCAGGCTGCGCCACGGCACCGCGTCGGAGCCGCGCATCTCCAGGTAGCGCTTGAGGCGGACCTCCGGGAAGATGGTCGAGATGTGGTTGGCCCAGTCGGAGAGCGTCGCGCGCTCGCCCGGCAGCGCGTCGAGCCTCCCCGCCAGGAGATCCCGGAAGGACTGCCCGGCGACGTCGATGTAGCGGTCGCCGCGCTTGACGAAATACATCGGCACGTCGAGCGCGTAGTCGACCCAGCGCTCGTAGCCCATGCCGGGCTCGAACGCCCAGGGCAGCATGCCGGAGCGGTCGGCGTCGGTGTCGCGCCAGATCTCCGAGCGGAACGACAGGAAGCCGTTCGGCTTGCCTTCGGTGAAGGGCGAGTTGGCGAACAGCGCGGTGGCGACCGGCTGCAGCGCCAGCGAGACGCGCAGCTTCTTGACCATGTCGGCTTCCGACGCGAAGTCGAGATTGGTCTGCACCGTGCACGTCCGGTACATCATGTCGAGGCCGAGCCTGCCGACCTTCGGCATGTAGCTCGTCATGATGCGGTAGCGGCCCTTCGGCATCACGGCGATCTCGGTGCGGGTCCAGGTCGGCGCCATGCCGAGCCCGAGAAAGCCGATGCCGAGCGGCGCCGCCACCTCGCGCAGCTGGGCGAGATGGGCCTGCAGCTCCGAGCAGGTCTGGTGGATGGTCGGCTCGGGGGCGCCGGAGAGCTCGAACTGGCCGCCCGGCTCGAGCGAGATGGCGCCGCCCTGGGTCACGTCGACGAGCCCGATGATGTGCTCGCCCTCCATGATCGGCTCCCAGCCGAGGATCATCTGCATGCCCTCGAGCAGGGCACGAATGCCGCGCGGCCCCTCGTAGGGCAGCGGCTCGTGGCGGGCGATGGTGAAGGGGAACTTCTCGTGCTCGGTGCCGATCCGGAACTTGTCCTTCGGCTTCTCGCCGGCCGCGAACCACGCGACGAGGTCGTCGCGCGACTGGAGCGGCGTCATATCGATCACGTCACGAGCCATGGAGCGGTCCGGTGGGGTTGGCGCGGCGACCTTACACACCCGGGGCGAAAGAGCAACGTGCCGGACCTGCTCCCTTTTTCCGGCTTGCGGCACGGCCCGGGGCGCCGCCGCGGCGGTATGCCGGCCGGGTAACCGCATTTCCGGTCGAGAATTTTTCCCGCCCCAAACTTGTGCTAGACGAACCTGGCCGCAACGGAGCGGCGACAGCGGAGCGGCGAACCGACGTGGCGCTTGCGAGACAGGATCGGTCCTGGTCAACTCGGTCGGTGGCGGACCGCCGCGCGGCGGTGCTGCGCGTGGCCGCGGTGCTGCGCGTGGCCGCGGTCGGGGCCGTGCCGCTGCTCGGCGGCTGCGCCCAGAATCTCGATCTCGGCATCCTCTACGCGGCGCCCGGCAAGTACGATTATTTGCGCTGCGAGGATCTGCCCGCCCGCCTCTCCACGGCGATCGGCCGCGAGAAGCAGCTTACCGACCTGATCGCCCGCGCCAACCAGGAGCCGGGCGGACAGGTGGTCGGCTCGGCCGCCTACTCGGCCGACCTCGCCCAGGCGCGCGCCGAGCAGAAGATGCTGCGCCAGACCGCGGTCGACAAGAACTGCGGCCCGATCGAGCCGCCGCCCCCCGGTGCCGCCCCGGCCGCCGCGCCGGCAGCGCCGCCGCGGACGACGGGCCGACCGCCGACGCGGACGCAGTAGCGGTCGACGGCGTCCGGGCCTCGGCCAGTCAGTTCAGCGTAAAGGAAGCGCCGGCGACGACGCCGTAGTCGCTCACATCGGGCGCGCCCGTGAAGGCGGCGTTGATGCGCAACCGGTCGCTCACCGCGTAGCCGATGCCGACCGCCAGGCCCGCCTGGTCCTTGTAGTGGCCGAACGCGGCGGCGAGCGACGCCCTGCCGGGCCGGGGATCGTACTGCAAGCCGGTCGCCGCGAGCGCCAGGGCGGCGCCGGCCCGCGCCTCGCGCCGGGTGGCGGTCACCTCGGTCTGCAGCCCCGCGATCTGCGACTGGAAGCCGGCGCTGACGCTGCTCAGCTGACCGACCGTGGCGGCATCGGTCGCCGCGATGCCGGCCGCCACATTAGTCAGGCGTCGCTCGCCGCCGGGCGATCCGAACGACACCGTGTTGGGGGCGCTCGCGAGGGATCCCTGGCCGATCGCCACCGCGTTGGTCGCACCCGCCGCGACGGTCGCGCCGCGCCCGATCGCGGTCGCACCGGCGGCCATGGCGACACTCGCCTCGCCGAACGCGACGGCGTTGGCGCCGGTGGCGATCGCGCCGTTGCCGATCGCGGTGTTGCCGACCGCGGTCACCTGCGCGCCGGCGCCGAGCACCACGGCATTCGCGAAGCCGTTGTCGCTGGCATTGGGGCCGATCACCACGGCGTTCGCGGCCGAGATCGCGTTCGTGCCGATGGCGATCGCGTTGGTGCCGTTCGCCTGCGCGAGGTGGCCGAGCGCCAGCCCGCCGGTGCCGTCGGCAAGCGCGCCGGCGCCCATCGCCAGACTCGCGTCACCGCTCGCCGTGCTGCCGGCGCCGAAGGCCGCGCTCTGGACCCCGCTCGCCCGGCTGCTCGTGCCGTAGGCCGAGCTGGACACGCCCGACGCCGTGCTGGCGACACCGACTGCGACGGCGTCGACGGCGCCGGCGCCGACCTGCGCCCGGGCGCCGATCGCGATGCCGCGGGTCGCGGTCGAAGCGACGAACGCCGCACCGCCGGGGCCGGGCGCGGCGGCGCCACCGATGGCGATCGAGCTTTCGGCGAGGGCCCGCGCATTGGCGCCCGTCGCCGTGCTGTGATTGCCGGCAGCGACGCTGCTGTCGCCATAGGCCGCGCTGCTGGAGCCCGTCGCCGTGCTGCCGGCACCGAAGGCCGCTGCGCTGGATCCCGCTGCCGTGGCGTTGACGCCGAATGCGGCGGCGTTGCTGCCGCTGGCGACGCTCCCGGTGCCGACGGCCGCGCTGGACAGGCCGGTCGCCTGGGCATTGTTGCCGTATGCGGCGGCATTGTCGCCGGTCGCCTTGCTGACGATGCCAAAGGCGGCGCTCGACGCGCCCGACGCCGTGCTGCCGGCACCGAAGGCCGATGCGTTCAGGCCGGTCGCCTGGCTGCTGATGCCGTAAGCCGAAGCGTTCAGGCCGGTCGCCTGGCTGCTGACGCCATAGGCCGAACTGTTGTCCCCGGTCGCCTGGCTGCCGGTGCCATAGGCCGAGCTGGTTCTGCCCGACGCTCTGGCCGCCACGCCGATCGCGCTGCTCTCGAAGCCTCCCGCATTTGCTTGGTTTCCGATCGCAACGGCACCATCTCCGCCGGCCTGGGCGAGGGTGCCCACCGCCACCGCCACGGGGCCGGTCGCCTGAGCGCTGTTGCCGAATGCCACGGCGCCAATTCCCGTCGCTGACGCGTTGACGCCGACCGCCGTGGCACTGTCGCCACTCGCGACGCTGCCGGCCCCGACGGCCGTGCTGGACAGGCCGGCCGCCTGGGCATTGTTGCCGTACGCGGCGGCATTGTCGCCGGTCGCCTTGCTGACAATGCCGAAGGCCGCGCTCGATACCCCCGATGCCTCGCTGCTTGCGCCGTAGGCCGAAGCGTTCAGGCCGGTGGCCTGGCTACCGACGCCGTAGGCAGCACTGGCTTGCCCAGTCGCCCGGGCATTATTGCCGTATGCGGCGGCATTGTCGCCGGTCGCCTTGCTGCTGGTGCCGACGGCCGTGCTGGACAGGCCGCTCGCCTCGGCTCTGCTGCCGAACGCCGCAGCATCGTCGCCGGTCGCCCGACTGAGGATGCCGACCGCCGCGCTGGAGCCACCCGACGCCGTGCTGTTGGAGCCGACGGCGGTTGCAAATATCGCGGTCGCGTTGGCGGAGTTGCCGAAAGCCGAGCTGGCTCGGCCGGTCGCCGTAGCAGCTGTCCCGACCGCGAGGGCACCGGGGCCGCTGGCTTGGCTGGTGTTGCCGAACGCGACCGCGCCGCCGCCGTTCGCCGTGTTGTTGGTCCCGCAAGCCACGTCGGTGCCGGTGACGGCGGTGCTGCCGCCGTCGCCGAGACCGGCCGTTCCGTTCTGGTTGCAGACGAACTGGGCGTGGGCAGCGTCCGGCGCCAGGACGCCGGCCATCACGCCGAGGGCCACGCCCCCTAGAAGGACCGCGCCCCGCCTCCGTCCCCCCGGCTGCCGGCGCCGGGTCGTGGGGCCGGTGACGCCGCTCCCCATGGCTCCGAATTGCGGACATGCGTCATCGTCGCGCGAGATGGTCATCGGCGCCCCCCCGTTCCGAATGTCGTCGTCCCAGCCTGCAGCCGCCCCCCGGCGTGCCCGTCGCCGCGGTCTGCAGACGCCCCCCTCACGCCCACTGACGCCTACGCATACGCCAGCGTCGACGCGCCAGCCTGTCACGACCGGTGCGCACGCCCTGATCCCGCCCGGAGGGTTGAATCGCCCTACCCGATGGCGTTTAATCCTGGTCTGCGTAACCCAGGGTACTCGGCGGCATGCGGGCATCAACGGAACAAACCACCACGGTGTCGCCTGGAGTGTCGCTCGGGGCGACCGAACCAGCCGACGGCCCGGCGCCGACGGGCCGGCCGATCTGATCAGGTGACGGTCCCGCTCGGCTCATGATCACGTCCTCCCCTGATCACGTCGCGCTGCTCCGCGAGGCGGAGACCTACGGCGCCCATCCGCAGTTCGATCCGGCGATGCGGGCCTTCTGCATCGGCCTCGCCAGCTTCCATTCGGTCGGCTTCACGCGGCTCACTGGCGTCGTCGACACGATCACGTTCGCGGTCGCGTTGCTGGTGCTCTATCTGGACATGATCGCGCCTGAGAGCGCCAATGCGAGCCGGCTCGTCGCGCTCTGCGCGGACGGCGGGCTCGCCGGCGCGACGGCAGTGCGCAATGCCATCTCGGCGCTGCGGCGCGGCGGCATGATCGTGGTCGACGATCGCGTCGAGGTCGGGCAGGCGCATCCGGTGCGGCCGACCCCGGCCCTCGTCGACACCATGAAGGACAATCTCGCGACACGCCTGTCCGCCATGGAGCCGGTGGTGCCGTGGCCGAAACCGGCCGGCGAATGGGCCCGAACCGACGGTGTCCTCGAAGGGTTCGTGCGCGGCAATATCGAGGCTTATCGGAACAGCCGCTTTCTCCTGTTCCAACAGTTCCCCGAGATCCGCGGCTTCATGGATCGCCACTGCGGCTATCCGGTGCTGCTCGATGTCCTCGGCCGATCCGAGACGTCGGCACAGGGGATGTCCACGGTGGTGCCGCTCTCGGAGGTCGCGGAGCGGTTCGACGTGTCGCGCACCCATGTGCGAAAGCTGTTCGGCGCGGCGGCGGCGAACGGCTGGCTCGACTTCGAGCCCAAGGGCCGGCTGACGATCGACGCGGCCCGCTTCGCGCGCTTGCGTCTGTGGATCGGCCTGGAGTTCGCCTGGACCCGGCGGCTCGTCGGATCGCCGCCGGGCGCCGGCTCCGACGTCAGGGCTTGCGGCTGAGCAGAAACACGGCCTGCTCGCCGAACAGGTTCCAGAACCACCACGGCGCGTCGATCTTCAGCGCCGTGCCCCACGGGTCGAGCGCCACGGCCTTCTCCATGCGGGCGCCGGTGAGCGCGCACATGTCGTTGAAGTCCTTGATCGTGCAGAAGTGGATGTTGGGCGTGTCGTACCACGTCTCGGGCAGGTTGGCGGTGCGCGGCATCCGCCCGTAGAGCAGGAGCTGCAGGCGGATGCGCCAGTGGCCGAAGTTCGGGAACGACACGATGGCGTGCCGGCCGATCCGCAGCATGTGCTCGATCACGTCGCGCGGCCGCCGCGTCGCCTGCAGGGTCTGCGACAGGATCACGTAGTCGAAGGCGTCGTCCGGATAGCTCGCCAGATCCGTGTCGGCGTCGCCCTGGATCACCGCGAGGCCCTTGGCGACGCACTCGTTCACGCCCTCGCGCGACAACTCGATGCCGCGTCCGTCGACGCCACGCGCCTCCAGGAGCCGCAACAGCTCGCCGTCGCCGCAGCCGACGTCGAGGACGCGCGAGCCGGGCTCGACCATCTCGGACACCAGCAGCAGGTCGACGCGAGCCCCGCCGGGACCGCGGACGGTCTCGGCCATGGTGAGGTCGCGCGGCGCGCGGGACAGCATCACGGCAAGCACCTCACGTCACACCTCACACGGAATCTGCACGACTAAGTCGGCCGTCATTCCGGGGCGGCGCGCAGCGCCGAACCCGGAATCCAGCCGAGAACGCAGAGTTTTCCGCTGGATTCCGGGTTCGCAGCTTTGCTGCGCCCCGGAATGACCAATCGAACTGACTGCCGGACGCGGGATCACGCTGGAGATCTCCTCAGACCACGATGCCGCGGGCGCGGCCAGCGGCGTCGAGAAAGCCGCGCACGATGGCGAACAGCTCCGGCTCGTCGAGCAGGAAGGCGTCGTGGCCCTTGTCGCTGTCGATCTCGGCGAACGAGACGCGGGCACCACCGGCGTTGAGGGCGTGGACGACGGCGCGCGACTCGGCGCTCGGGAACAGCCAGTCCGACGTGAAGGAGATCACGCAGAACCGCGTCCGCGTGCCCCGGAAGGCGTTCGCCAGAACCCCGCCGTGGTCGCCGGCGAGGTCGAAATAGTCCATGGCGCGGGTGAGATAGAGATAGCTGTTGGCGTCGAAGCGCTCGACGAAGGTCGAGCCCTGGTAGCGCAGATAGCTCTCCACCTCGAAGTCGGCGTCGAACGAGAAGGTCGGGTTGTCGCGGTCCTGGAAGCGGCGACCGAACTTGCGGTGCAGCGCCGTGTCGGACAGGTAGGTGATGTGCGCGCCCATGCGGGCGACCGAGAGGCCGCGGCGCGGGCTCGTGCCCTCGACGAAATAGCGGCCGTTGCGCCACTCCGGATCGGCCATCACGGCCTGGCGGCCGACCTCGTGGAAGGCGATGTTCTGGGCCGAGTGGCGCGGCGCCGTGGCGATCGGCAGCGCCGAGAAGACGCGCTCCGGATAGCTCGCGCACCACTCGAGCACCTGCATGCCGCCCATCGAGCCGCCGACCACGGCGAACAGCGAGTCGATGCCGAGGTGGTCGAGCAGCATGGTCTGGGCCCGCACCATGTCCTTGATGGTGATGACCGGGAAGTCGAGCCCGTAGGGCTCGCTGGTCAACGGGTTGGTGGAAGAGGGGCCGGACGAGCCCATGCAGCCGCCGACCACGTTGGAGCAGACGACGAAGTAGCGGTCGGTGTCGATCGGCCGGCCCGGACCGATCATGATGTCCCACCAGCCGCCCTTACCGGTCACCGGATGGACGTTGGCGACGTGCTGGTCGCCGGTGAGGGCGTGGCAGACCAGGACGGCGTTGCTTCTGTCGTCGTTGAGGGTGCCGTAGGTCTGGTAGGCGACCTGGAACGGCGACAGCGCGACGCCGCAGTCGAGCTGCAGCGGCCGGCGCTGGTCGAACACGGCGAGCTTGGAGCGCGGATGGTCGGCCTCGCGCACCAGCACGGGGAGCTTCCTGTCGGTCTTGATCTCGGCCTCGGCGGGGGTGGTGCTCATCGCGGTCGAAACCGGCCTCTCGTCGTGTCGCTGCGGGCGACCATCGCGGGGGTGGAACCGCCCATGGTGGTCGGAAACCGGGTTTCGCACAACCGGCAAGCGACGCCGCACGGGCGCCCGAGGGGCGACACGGGTCGGGCTTACATAGGGCGGGGCGGCGCCCTGTCAATGTTTTCTTTGCGTTCGCGCCGGCTGCAAATTATCAACCACATCCGTGAGATGGGCGACAAGCCCGCGCCCCGGAGGCCGTCATGGAAGCCAGATCCCCCGCATCGCCCGCGTCGTCGTCCGCCGCATCCGCGCCGCCGAAGGTGTCGCTGCCGGCGCTGCGGGCCGAGATCGACCGCATCGACGAGGCGATGCACCGGCTGCTGATGGAGCGCGGCGAGATCATCGCGCGGCTGATCGAGGTGAAGCGCACGGCCGAGACCGGCTCTGCCTTCCGGCCCGCCCGCGAGGCCGACATGATGCGCCGCCTGGTCGAGCGCCATCACGGCATCCTGCCGCTCGACACGGCCGAGAGCATTCTGCGCGTCATCATCGCGACCTTCACCTATGTGCAGGCCCCGTACCGGGTGCATGCCGACCTCTCCACCGGCGAGGCGGCGATGCGGGACAGCGCGCGATTCCATTTCGGCTTCACGGTGCCGTTCGAGGGGCATCTCGGGGTGCCAGGGGTGTTCCGGGCGCTCGACGGCGCCCATGGCGACCTCGGCCTGGTGCCGGCGACGAGCCCCTCCGGCGGCGCCTGGTGGACGGCGCTGGAGGCCCCGGACGCGCCCAAGATCATCGCCCGGCTGCCCTTCGTCGAGCGCGCCGACCACCCGGCCGGGCTGCCGGTGTTCGCCGTCGCCCGACCGCATCCGGACGCGCTGGTCACCGAGGTCCGGCTGTACAGCGTGCGGGTGTCGGGCTGGAGCCTGAAGGCCGCGCAGGCCGCCGGCATGCTCGCCGAGGTTGTGGCGGTGCCCGACGGCGCCTTCGACGGGGCGGCGCTGCTGGTCTCGGTGCCGGCCGGCCGCACCATCGAGGAGGTGACGGCGGCCCTGATCGGGGCGGGGGCCTCGGTCCGCGCCCAGGCCATGGTCGGCGGCCACGCGACCCGCTATACCGTCTCGGCGGACGGCGCCCTGGTCCCGACCGGGCACTGACGTCCGCCGCAGTCGATACGCCGTGCCCGCGCATGCGGGCATCCACGCGCTTTCCGCCCTCGCAGGACCGAAGACGTGGATGGCCGGGACGAGCCCGGTCATGACGGAAGAGAGAACCGTGCATTCTGCCGAAGGTCTTGTGATGTCCAACGTTCGTCCGCAGCCGCGTCCCGGCGTCCTGTCGATTTCCGCCTACGTGCCCGGCAAGAGCGGCGCCCCCGGCGTCGCCAAGGTGTTCAAGCTGTCCTCGAACGAGTCGCCGCTCGGCCCGAGCCCGAAGGCGGTCGAGGCCTACAGGAGCGTCGCCGAGCATCTCGAGGACTATCCGGACGGCGCGTCGACAAGGCTGCGCGAGGCGATCGGCGCCGTCTACGGGCTCGATCCGGACCGCATCATCTGCGGCGCCGGCTCCGACGACCTCCTCAACCTGATCGCGCGGGCCTATCTCGCCGACGGCGACGAGGCGATCCACTCGCAATACGGCTTCCTGGTCTACCCGATCGCCACCATGGGGACGGGCGCCAAGCCCGTCTCGGTGCCGGAGAGGAACCTGACGACCGACGTCGACGGCATCCTCGCCGCCGTGACGCCGCGCACCAAGGTGATCTTCCTCGCCAACCCGAACAACCCGACCGGCACCTACATCCCCTATGACGAGGTGAAGCGGCTGCATCGCGGGCTGCGCCCCGACATCCTGCTCGTCCTCGACGCGGCCTATGCGGAGTATGTGAGCCGCAACGACTACTCGACCGGGCTGGAGCTCGTCGCCGAGAGCGACAACGTGGTGATGTGCCGGACCTTCTCGAAGATCCACGCGCTCGCGGCGCTGCGCCTCGGCTGGATGTATGGCCCGGCCCACATCGTCGACGCCGTCAACCGGGTGCGCGGGCCGTTCAACGTCAACGCCCCGGCGATCGAGGCCGGCATCGCGGCCGTGCGGGATGCCGAGCATGTCGAGCGCTCGCGCGCCCATAACGACCGCTGGCTGCCGTGGCTCTCCGAGGAGATCGCCAAGCTCGGGCTGACCGTGACGCCGAGCGTCGGCAACTTCTTCCTGATCCATTTCCCGACGCAGGGCGGCAAGACCGCCCAGGCGGCCGACGCGTTCCTGACCAGCCGCGGCCTGGTGCTGCGCGCGGTGGCGAGCTACGGCCTGCCGAACGCGCTGCGCATGAGCATCGGCACCGAGGAGGCCAACCGCCTCGTCGTCGCCGCGCTCGCCGAGTTCATGGCGGGGTAGCAGCGCTGCATCGGCCGACAGCAGTGCGCCAGTTCTCCCTCTCCCCGCGTGCGGGGAGAGGGTGGCTCGCCGCGCAGCGGCGAGACGGGTGAGGGGGCCTCTCGTGGATACGGAGACGCCCCCTCACCCGGACTTCGCGCCCGCGGCGCGAACTCCGACCTCTCCCCGCGCG
>NZ_JBEOMB010000016.1:0-85370 GCF_046000175.1 Rhodoplanes sp. SY1 | reverse complement strand
CACCCCCCTCCCTGTCCCTCCCCCACAAGGGGGGAGGGAACCCCGAAGGAAGGGCTCGTCTTCGTGACTCCGATCGGAATTGCCGCGAACAGACGCCGTCGTGACACAGGTGGCGCTGCCCCATCCTGTTCCCTCCCACCTTGTGGGGGAGGGCCAGGGAGGGGGGTAAGCCCCGAGCGAGAGCATTTGCGGATTCTCCTGTTCGCAATCCTTGCGGCTCTTCTCATGATCGTGCCGCCGACGTCGTCCCTTCGTGCCGACGCCTTCGACGATGCGCTGCAAAAGTTTCTCACCGACTCCTATGCCGACACCGAAGCGGGTGTCGCGGCGCTCGGCGCCGGCGGCGACGTCCGGGCGTTTGCAGTTGTAAAAGCGTTGCAGGACGGCAAGCTCCTGGCCGATCCGGCCGGACGCCGCGTGCTGATCGACGACGCCGGCGTCGTGAAGGACGCCGCGACCGGCGCGGCCGTGAGCCCGGCCCCTCCGGCCGGCGATCTCAAGCGCGTCCGCCTCAACAACCGGCTGCGCCGCGCCGTCGAAGCGGCGCTCGGCGCGCTGACGCTGCGGGCGCCCGATCCGGCCCGAAGGCTCGATGCCGCCCAGGCGGTGTTCAAGTCACGCGACGCGGGCGCGCTCGCCGCCGTCGAAGCCGCGCTTGCCGCGGAAGGGAACCCGCAGGTGAAGACGGCGCTCGCCGAGGCGCGCGCCGCGATCCTGATCGGCTCCGCCGAAGCGGCGGATCTGGCCCGCATCGAGGCGGTCGCCACGCTGCGCGAGCGCGGCGACCAGGCGGCGCTCGCCCTCCTCTCGGCGCTGCCGCCCGGCACGCCGGCGACCCTGCAGGGCGCCGCCGACGGCGCCGCGAGCGCCATCCGCGGCCGCCTGCAGATGTGGGAGACGGCGCAGAACGCCTGGTACGGCATCTCGCTCGGCTCGGTGCTGCTGCTCGCCGCCATCGGGCTCGCCATCACGTTCGGCGTGATGGGCGTCATCAACATGGCGCATGGCGAGATGGTGATGCTCGGCGCCTACACGACCTTCGTGGTGCAGGAGGCGATCCGCCAGAAGGCGATTGCCCTCGCCATCCCGGGCACGACGATCGGCGTGACGCTGCCATTGCCGGCGGCGCTGACGCTCGACTGGTCGCTCGCCGTCGCCGTGCCGCTCGCCTTCGTGGTCACGGGCCTGATCGGGATTCTCATCGAGAAGAGCGTCATCCGCTTCCTCTACGGCCGTCCGCTGGAGACGCTGCTCGCCACCTGGGGCCTGTCGCTGATCCTGCAGCAGGCGGTGCGCACCGCCTTCGGTCCGACCAACAAGGAGGTGAGCAACCCGTCGTGGATGAGCGGCGCCTTCGAGATCGGCCAGCTCGCCATCACCTGGAACCGGCTGTGGATCGTCTGCTTCAGCCTCGCCGTGTTCGCGCTGCTGCTCGCCATGCTGCGCTTCACCCGCCTGGGACTGGAGATGCGCGCCGTGACGCAGAACCGCGGCATGGCGGCCTGCGTCGGCATCCGAACGGCCCGCATCGACGCGCTCACCTTCGGGCTCGGCTCCGGCATCGCTGGCATCGCCGGCGTCGCGCTCTCTCAGATCGACAACGTCTCGCCCAATCTCGGCCAGAGCTACATCATCGATTCGTTCATGGTCGTGGTGTTCGGCGGCGTGGGGAACCTGTGGGGCACGCTGGTCGGCGCCTTCACGCTCGGCATCGCCAACAAGTTCCTGGAGCCCTTCGCCGGCGCCGTGCTCGGCAAGATCGCCATCCTGGTGCTGATCATCCTGTTCATCCAGCGCCGCCCGCGCGGCCTCTTCGCGCTGAAGGGAAGGGCGATCGAGGCATGAGCGTGCGTCTGTCTCGGCTTCGTGTCCCGGACGCGGTGCGGCACGCAGTGCCGCACCGTCGAGCCGGAACCCAGGGCGGCACCACGTCGCGCGGCCCCTGGGTCCCCGCTTTCGCGGGGACACGCGGAGGGTCGGATGGCGGAGCCGTGCCATGACTCCCCGCGCGCTCGACCGCGGCAGCATCGCGTTCCTGATCGTCGTCGCGGTCGTGGCGATCGCGATCCCCATCCTCAATCTCGCGCTGCCCGAGTCCTCGCCCCTGCACGTGCCGACCTATCTGGTCTCGCTGTTCGGCAAGTATGTCTGCTTCGCCCTGCTGGCGCTGTCGATCGATCTGATCTGGGGCTATTGCGGGATCCTGTCGCTCGGCCACGGCGCCTTCTTCGCGCTCGGCGGCTACGCCATGGGCATGTATCTGATGCGTCAGATCGGCGGGCGGGGCGTCTACGGCAATCCGCTGCTGCCCGACTTCATGGTGTTCCTCAACTGGAAGGAGCTGCCGCTCGCCTGGTGGGGATTTTCTCACTTTCCCTACGCGATGCTGATGGTGCTGCTCGTGCCCGGCCTGCTCGCGCTGGTGTTCGGGTGGTTCGCGTTCCGCAGCCGGGTGACCGGCGTCTACTTCTCGATCATCACCCAGGCGATGACCTTCGCCCTAATGCTCGCCTTCTTCCGCAACGACTTCGGCTTCGGCGGCAACAACGGCCTCACCGACTTCAAGGACATTCTCGGCTTCAACGTGCAGGCGGACGGGACGCGGGCGGCGCTGTTCGCCATCTCGTGCGTGGCACTCGCGCTCGGCTACGTCGTCTGCCGCGTGCTGGTGGCGTCCAAGTTCGGCATGGTGCTGGTCGCGATCCGCGACGCCGAGGCCCGCGCCCGCTTTCTCGGCTACCGGGTCGAGTCCTACAAGCTCGCCGTGTTCGTCGTCTCGGCCTGCATGGCGGGTGTCGCCGGTGCCCTTTACGTGCCGCAGGTCGGCATCATCAATCCGGGTGAGTTCTCGCCGGCGAACTCCATCGAGGCCGTGATCTGGGTCGCGGTCGGCGGCCGCGGCACGCTGGTCGGCGCCGTCGTCGGCGCCCTGCTGGTCAACTACGCCAAGACCACCTTCACCAGCGGGGCGCTCGCGCCCTACTGGCTGTTCCTGCTCGGCGGCCTGTTCGTCGGCGTGACGCTGTGGCTGCCGCGCGGCATCGTCGGCACGCTCTCGCACTGGCGGGCCCGCCGGCGGGCCGCGGCGGCGGAGGCCGCCGAGACGACCGCGACACCGGCCGACGGCCCGGCCCCGAAGCCCGCGGCGGCGGAGTGAGACGATGGAACTCCGCACCACATCGGCGCTTCTCTATCTCGACGCGGTCAGCGTGTCGTTCGACGGCTTCAAGGCGCTGAACAGCCTGTCGCTCACCATCGCGCCGGGCGAGATGCGCGCCATCATCGGCCCGAACGGCGCCGGCAAGACCACCATGATGGACGTGATCACGGGCAAGACCCGCCCCGACTCGGGCGAGGTGATGTTCGACGGCACCCACGATCTCACGACACTGGACGAGGCCTCGATCGCGGTGCTGGGCATCGGGCGCAAGTTTCAGAAGCCGACCGTGTTCGATTCGCACACCGTGGAGGACAATCTGCGCCTCGCGCTCGCCGGCGACCGCCGCGCCCGCACCGCCGTGACATGGCGCGAGACGGCGTCCGCGCGCGAGCGCATCTCGTCCATCCTGGACACCATCCGGCTGACGACAGCGCGCTCGCGCCTGGCGGGAAGCCTGTCGCATGGCCAAAAACAGTGGCTCGAGATCGGCATGCTGCTGGCGCAGGATCCAAAACTCCTGCTGGTCGACGAGCCGGTCGCCGGCATGACGGACGCCGAGACGCATCAGACCGCCGAGCTGTTGCGCGCCATCAACGTCGAGAAGACCGTCGTGGTCGTCGAGCACGACATGACCTTCGTGCGCGCGCTGGGCGTCAAGGTCACGGTGCTACACGAGGGCCGCGTGCTCGCCGAGGGCTCGATCGACCAGGTCTCCGAGAACGAACGGGTGGTCGAGGTGTATCTGGGACGGTAGCGAGTAGCGAGTAGCGAGTAGCGAGTAGCGAGTAGCGAGTAGCGAGTAGCGAGTAGCGAGTAGCGAGTAGCGAGTAGCGAGTGTCCCTCGCCGGCCCTCTTCCCCATTCGCTACTCGCTATTCGCTATTCGCCCCCTGACAAGGTCTGCCGCGGATGCTGAACGTCCAGTCCATCGATCTCTACTACGGCGCCGCGCAGGCGCTGCGGGGCGTGAGCCTCGCGGCCGCGCCCGGCCAGGTGACGTGCGTGCTGGGGCGCAACGGCGTGGGCAAGACGAGCCTCCTGCGCGCCATCGTCGGCCAGCACGCCGTCAAGGCCGGCGTGATCGCGTGGGAGGGCGCCGACATCGCCGGCCTCGCGCCCGACCGCCGGGCCCGCCGCGGCATCGCCTATGTGCCGCAGGGACGCGAGATCTTCCCGCTCCTCACCGTGAAGGAGAATCTGGAGACCGCCTTCGCGGCGCTGCCGCGACGCGACCGGGCGATCCCGCCCGACGTGTTCAACCTGTTCCCGGTGCTCGCCGACATGCTGGGCCGGCGCGGCGGCGACCTCTCGGGCGGCCAGCAGCAGCAGCTCGCCATCGGCCGCGCCATGGTGATGCGGCCGCGGCTCCTGCTGCTCGACGAGCCGACCGAGGGCATCCAGCCGTCGATCATCAAGGACATCGGCCGCGCCATCGCGTATCTCCGCGACCTCGGCGGCATCGCCATCGTGCTGGTCGAGCAGTATCTCGACTTCGCCCGCGAACTCGGCGATGCTTTCGCCGTCATGGATCGCGGCAGCGTCGTCTACGCGGCGGGCCGCGCCGATCTCGACGACGGAGCTCTGCGGCGCGCGCTCGCGCTCTGATCGTCGCGCGAGCTGGAGCCGGGGGACGTCTTGAGCGAGCAGGCGGCGGGCGGGCGGGAGGACCCGCAGGGCGCGATCTTCGCGGCCAACCGGGCGACCGGCACGGTCCGGCTCGGCGTCGGGCTGCGCCAGGGCGCGAGCCGCCGCACGCAAACCTGCCGCACGCAAACCTGCCGCACGCATGTGTTCGAGGAAGGCTCGCTGCGCGTGCGCTTCCCGAACCCGGCGCGGCCCTCGCCCGCGCTCGATGCCGTGCTCGTCAACACGGCCGGCGGCATCGCCGGCGGCGACCGCTCCGACATCGACATCGCCGTGGAGGAGGGAGCCTCGGTCCGGGTCACGACGTCGTCGGCCGAGAAGGTCTATCGCGCGCAGAGCGCGCCGGCCCGCATGCAGGTCCGGCTCACGGTCGGTCGCGGCGCGAGCCTCGCCTGGATGCCGCGCGAGATGATCCTGTTCGATCGCGCGCGCCTCGCCCGCACCATCGATGTCGACCTCGCCGACGACGCCCGGCTGCTGCTGGCCGAGGCCGTGGTGTTCGGCCGCACCGGCATGGACGAGGCGGTGGTCGAGGGCTGGTTCTCGGACCGCTGGCGGGTGCGCCGCGCCGGCCGGCTCGTCTACGCCGAGACGATGCGGCTCGACGGCGCGATCGCGCAGACCCTGCGCGAACCGGCCGTGGCGGCCGGCGGCGTCGCGGTCGCGATCATTCTTCTGATGCCGGCCGACGAGGCCTTCGTCGCGGCGCTTCGCGCGTGCGAGGGACTGCGCGGAGAGGTCGGCGCGTCGTCGTGGAACGGCATCACGGCGGCACGGTTCTGCGCGCCGGACGGCGAGAGCCTGCGCCACGATCTCGCGACGGCACTCTCTCTGGCGTCGGGTGGACCGCTGCCGCCTTTGTGGCTCAATTGATCAGATACGGGTTCCTGCGATGCATCTCACACCGCGTGAAAAGGACAAGCTCCTGATCGCCACGGCCGCCATGGTGGCGCGCCGGCGGCTGGAGCGCGGCGTCAAGCTCAACCACCCCGAAGCTGTGGCGCTGATCTCCGACTTCATCCTGGAGGGCGCCCGCGACGGCCGCAGCGTCGCCGAGCTGATGGCGGCCGGTGCCACGGTGCTGACGCGCGCCCAGGTGATGGACGGCATCCCGGAGATGATCCCCGAGATCCAGGTCGAGGCGACGTTTCCGGACGGCTCCAAGCTCGTCACCGTCCACGATCCGATCCGCTGAGCGTGTCCATGTCCTTCCTTCATCGTGTCTTCGCCGTCGCCTGCGCGCTCGTCGTTCTGCTCGCGATCCTCCCGGCCGGCGTCGGGCCGCTCGCCGCGCATGACGGGCCGATCGAGACGACACCGCCGGACGAGCGGGACCTGTGGATCTCGCTCGGCGCCCGCGTGCACGGCGGCTTCGGCTCGCTGATCGCCGCTGGTATCCGGATCGGCGACGACGCGCGCCAAAAGCTCGGGGCGGCGCCGCGCGAGCTCGACGTGACTTATCACACCAGCCCCGGTGCGCCGTGCCCGTGTATCGTCGACGGCGTGATGATCGCGACCCGCGCCTCGCCCGGTCAGGCGAGCCTGCGGGTCGCCGACACGCCGGCCGGTGACGGGCTGTTCGGCCGCGTCGTCATCCGCCACAAGCCGAGCGGCCGCACGCTGGACTACGCCGTGCCCGCGACGATCTGGCCGCGGCTGCGCGACATCAACAAGGAGCCGACCGGCATCGCGCGCTGGGACGCCGTGATGGCGATCCCGGCGGCCGACATGATGACGGTGCGCGAGCTGCCGCCGGCGCCGCCGGCCCCGCCGCCGGCGCCGCGACCCTGACAGGAGGACCTCATGATCCCGGGCGAGATCGTCACGGCCGAGGGCGACATCACGCTGAATGCCGGTCGCGAGACCGTGACGCTCACGGTGATGAACACGGGCGACCGGCCGATCCAGGTCGGCTCGCACTACCACTTCTTCGAGACCAATCCGGCGCTGCGCTTCGATCGTGACAAGGCGCGCGGCTTCCGGCTCGACATCGCCGCCGGAACGGCGGTGCGGTTCGAGCCCGGCCAGTCGCGACAGGTGACGCTGGTCGCGCTCGCCGGCACCCGCACCATTTACGGTTTCAGGCAGGATGTGATGGGCCCGCTCTGATGGTCGATGCGCCCGCCCGTGCCGCGCATTGCTGCGAGCAGATGCGCCATCAGCTCGATTTCAGATGCGCCGAGCATGCCGACCCGTTCGACTGCCCGGACGCGCTGATCGTCTACGCGGAGAAGTTCGACGAGTACGGGCTGATCGTCCACGACGGCGGGCCGTCCTACGTCGTCATCGCCTATTGCCCCTGGTGCGGCGCCAGGCTGCCGGAGAGCCAGCGCGACCGCTGGTTCGACGAGATCGAGGCGCTGGGCCTGGACCCGTCCGACACCGACACGCTTCCCGAGAAATACCGTTCGGCGGCATGGCGCATGCCCGCCGCGAGCCCATAGCAGGCACAGCGAGAGCAGGCACATCGACATGGCCGTGAAAATCGAGCGTTCCGCCTATGCCGGCATGTTCGGCCCCACCACGGGCGACCGGGTGCGGCTCGCCGATACCGAGCTGTTCATCGAGGTCGAGCGCGACCTCACCACCTATGGCGAGGAGGTGAAGTTCGGCGGCGGCAAGGTGATCCGCGACGGCATGGGCCAGAGTCAGATCACCAACCACGACGGCGCCGTCGACACGGTGATCACCAACGCGCTGATCGTCGACCACTGGGGCATCGTGAAGGCCGATGTCGGCATCAGGCAAGGCCGCATCGCCGCGATCGGCAAGGCCGGCAATCCCGACATTCAGCCGAACGTGACGATCGTGATCGGTCCCGGCACCGAGGTCATCGCCGGCGAAGGAAAGATCCTCACGGCCGGCGGCTTCGACACCCACATCCACTTCATCTGTCCGCAGCAGGTCGAGGACGCGCTGATGTCCGGTGTCACCTCGCTGCTCGGTGGCGGTACGGGACCGGCGGCGGGAACGAATGCGACGACCTGCACGCCGGGACCGTGGCACATCGCCCGCATGATCCAGGCGGCCGATGCGTTCCCGGTCAATCTCGGCTTCGCCGGCAAGGGCAACGCCTCGCGCCCCGCCGCGCTGGTCGAGATGATCGAGGCCGGCGCCTGTGCGCTCAAGCTGCACGAGGACTGGGGCACCACGCCGGCCGCGATCGACTGCTGCCTGTCGGTCGCCGACGAGCACGACGTGCAGGTGATGATCCACACCGACACGCTCAACGAGTCGGGCTTCGTCGAGGACACGATCGCGGCGTTCAAGGGCCGCACCATCCACGCCTTCCACACCGAGGGCGCCGGCGGCGGCCATGCGCCCGACATCATCAAGGTGGCGGGCCTGCCGAACGTGCTGCCGTCGTCGACCAACCCGACGCGGCCGTTCACCAAGAACACCATCGACGAGCATCTCGACATGCTGATGGTGTGCCACCATCTCGACCCGTCGATCGCCGAGGATCTCGCCTTCGCCGAGAGCCGCATCCGGAAAGAGACGATCGCGGCCGAGGACATCCTGCACGACCTCGGTGCGCTCTCGATGATGTCGTCGGACAGTCAGGCGATGGGCCGCATCGGCGAGGTGATCATCCGCACCTGGCAGACGGCCGACAAGATGAAGAAGCAGCGCGGCCGGCTGCCCGGCGAGACCGGCGACAACGACAATCTGCGGGTCCGGCGCTACGTCGCCAAGTACACCATCAACCCGGCGATCGCCCACGGCGTGGCGAACCACATCGGCTCGGTCGAGCCGGGCAAGCTCGCCGATCTCGTCCTGTGGTCGCCGGCCTTCTTCGGCGTCAAGCCGGACTGCATCATCAAGGGCGGCTCGATCGTCGCGGCACCGATGGGCGACCCCAACGCTTCCATTCCGACGCCGCAGCCCGTCCACTACCGGCCGATGTTCGCCGCCTTCGGCCGCTCGCTCACCGCATCGTCGCTGGTGTTCGTCTCGAAGGCGGCCGCGACCTCGGGACTGCGTGAAAAGCTCGGCACGGCGAAAGATCTCGTCGCCGTGGAGAGCACCCGCACCATCGGCAAGGCGAGCCTGATCCACAACGGCGCGACGCCGAGGATCGACGTCGACCCCGAGACCTACGAGGTGCGGGCCGACGGCGAGCTCCTCACCTGCGCGCCCGCCGAGGTCCTGCCCATGGCGCAGCGGTATTTCTTGTTCTGATCATTTCTGACGCCACACGCACGTTTGTTTCCGCTCGTCCCCGCGAAGGCGGGGACCCAGGGGCTGCACAGGATGACGCTCCTGGATGCCCACCTTCGCGGGCATGAGCGGAGCGTGGGCGAGTGCTGTCGGCACGTTGCCGGCTCCCTCATCCGCGGCCTCCCCCCACCCCCGACCCCTCCCCGCCACGCCCTGCGGGCGCGGGGGGAGGGGAGTCGCAGCGCCTCGGTATTCGTCATGCAGGGCGCCTAGACTCCCCTCCCCCCGCTCGCGAAGCGAGTGGCGGGGAGGGGTCGGGGGTGGAGGGCGGTTCTTGCTCGGACCTCGTTGTCGTCGACCCGCGCTGATCAAGGCGACACCGAGGATGTCGACTTCGCTCGGCCCCTCGACCTCGGGCGTGACTTGTCAGGCGAGCTTTCCTCCAACCCCGCCGCCGCCTCGTGCGCGGCGGCGAGGAACGGCGGCACCAGCAGCGGCATGCGTCCGTTCGGCCAGGCGACGCTGACGTCGGCGGGCTCGGGCGGGTCGACCAGATCGATCAGCACGGCGCCGGCGCGCGGCAGCCGCTCGGCCGAGGCCGGCACCAGCGCGAGCCCGATGCCGGCCGCGACCAGGCCCATGACGGTGTGAATCTGCGTCGCCTCCTGGACGATCACCGGCGTCACGGCGGCGCGCTCGCAGGCCGCCGTGATGCGGGCGTGGAACAGCGGGCTCGTCTCGCGCGGGAACAGCACCAGCGGCTCGCCGGAGAGGTCGCGCATCGCCACCGTCGCCCGGCGCGAGAAAGCGTGGTCGGGCGGCACGGCGAGCCGGAACGGCTCGCGCATCACGGTCTCGAAGGCGATGTCGGGGCAGTCCGGCAGCGAGCGCAACAGGCCGATGTCGATGTCGCCGGAGCGCAGCGCGCGAATCTGCTCCACCATGGTCATCTCGACGAGATCGAGCACGACCGCGGGACGCTTGGCCCGGAACGAGCGGATGATCGCCGGCAGCATGCCGTAGGTGGACGAGTGGATGAAGCCGATGCGCAGCCGGCCGGCCGCGCCGGTGCCGATCTGGCGCGCCTCCATCTTGGCGCGCTCGACCTCCTCCAGGATGCGGGTGGCGCGCAGCCGCAGCGTGATGCCGGCGGCGGTCGGCTCGACGCGCCGCTGCGTGCGGGTGAACAGCGACACGCCGATCTCGGCTTCGAGCTCGCGGATGCGCCGGCTGAGATGCGGCTGCGCGATGCCGAGCCGCGCCGCAGCCCGGCCGAAATGCAGGCATTCGGCCAGGACCAGGAAGCTCTTCAGGCGGAGGAGGTCCATTGGGCTTACCGCACTGTTCGATCGGAACGTCTCGCGCCGAACGTCCTCCCTCATGGTGAGGAGCGGCCGCAGGCCGCGTCTCGAACCATGGGGCCACGGGCGCCGCCGGTGGCCGCCCTCGCCCTTCGAGACGGCCGCTGCGCGGCCTCCTCAGGGGGAGGGCGGAGTGACGGCTCTACGTCGGTGGTCCAGACGAAATCCGTATCAATAACAAAGTACCAAGTTATTGGACGTCTCTTCAAGGGCCGCCTAGCGTTTGGGCACCAACGCTTTGGAACAGGTCCCATGCCCATTGGCTTCTGCATCGCTCCGCGTGCCCCCGCCATCGATCCCGCCCTGCTCGCGGCGTTCCGCGGCGTCCCGACCCCGATCGCCAGCGACAACATGGCCCGCCTGTTCGCGGGCGGCACCGGTCTCCGGCCGTATCACGACGGCACGCCGCTGCTCGGCACGGCGCTCACCGTGCGCACCCGGCCGGGCGACAACCTGATGGTCCACAAGGCGATCGACCTCGCGCAGCCGGGCGACGTCATCGTGGTCGATGCCGGCGGCGACCTCACCAACGCGATCATCGGCGAGATCATGACGACGCTCGCCGCCAAGAAGGGCATCGCCGGCTTCGTGATCGACGGCGCGGTGCGCGATACCGACAGCATGGCGACCCAGCCCTTCGCCGTCTACGCCCGCGGCGTCACGCATCGCGGGCCCTACAAGGATGGTCCCGGCGAGATCAACGGCCTCGTCTCGATCGGCGGCATGCCGGTGCGGCCGGGCGACATCGTGATCGGCGACGCCGACGGCGTGCTCGCGATTCCGCGCGACGGCGCCGCCGAGATCGCCACGCTCTGCCGCGCGCAGATGGAGCGCGAGACGGTGATCCTCGCCTCGATCGCCGACGGGACCGTCGACCGCAGCTGGGTCGACGCGACGCTCGCGGCGCGGGGATACAAGCCGTGAGCGGCCCGGTCCGGGCCGAGGATCTCGGCGCCTTCTGCGCCGCCGTCTTCGCGGCGGCTGGCGTGCCGGCGCGCGTCGCGGAGATCGTCGCCGACTCGCTCGTCTGCGCCGATCTGCGCGGCGTCGATTCGCACGGCGTGCTGCGCCTGCCGATCTACCTGAAGCGCGTCGCCGGCAGGATGATCGACGTCGCCGCCGAGCCGCGCATCGAGCGCGACGACGGACCGACGGTGCGGATCGACGGCGGCAACAATTTCGGCGCCTATGTGGGCCAGAAGGCGCTCGAGGTGGCGCTCGACCGCGCCGGCCGGCACGGCGTCGCCTGCGTCGGCGTGCGCGCCTCCAATCACTTCGGCACCGCCGCCTATTTCGCCGAGCAGGCGACCGCGATGGGCTACGCCGCGATCGTGATGTCGAACGCATCGCAGACCATGCCGCCGACCGGCGGCCTGAGACCCTTCATCGGCACCAACCCGCTGGCGATCGCCTTCCCGACCCGCGAGGGCGCGCCGTTCCTGCTCGACATGGCGACCAGCCACGTGGCGCGCGGAAAGATCCTTTCGGCGTCCAAGAAGGGCGAGACGATCCCGCTCGGCTGGGCGATCGACAAGGCCGGCCGTCCGACCACCGATGCGAGCGCGGCGCTCGACGGCGCCGTGCTTCCGGTCGGCGGCGCGAAGGGCTCGGGCCTGTCGATGGGGATCGACATCCTGTCCGGCGTGCTGACCGGGGCCGGTTACGGCCCGCACATCCGCAACATGTACGACGACTGGCACGCGCCCCAGAACGTCGGCCATTTCTTCTTCGTCCTCGATGTCCGACGCTTCCTGCCGCTCGCGATGTTCACCGAGCGGCTCGCCGACTACATCGCGCTGCTCAAGGCGGAGCCCAGGGCCGACGGCTTCTCCGAGATCCTCTACGCCGGCGAGCACGAGCACCGGCTCGCCACGACGCGCCGCGCCGAAGGGATCGCGTTGCCGCCCGCCCTCGTCGACGAGCTTTCGGCACTCGGCCGCGAGGCCGGCATCGCCTGGCCGGCGCCGGCCGTCGCGCGCGGCGGCCGACCAGCCGCGATCGCCGCCGGAGAGCGCGCCCGAGACTGAGACTGCCCGTGTCACCGGGCCGGACGGAGCCCCCGAAGCAACACAGAACACCGTCATCGTGGGAGAGAGAACAATGATCGACCGACGTCGCTTCCTCGCCGCCACCCTCGGGACGGCGGCGCTGCCGGGAGCGTTTTCGCACGGCGTCTCGTCGGCCGCGGCCCAGGCGGCCGCGCCGGCGTGGCAGCCCAATCGCATCGTCCAGATCTTCGTCGGCTTCCAGGCCGGCGGTGGCACCGACGTGATCGCCCGCCTCTACGCGGCGGCCGCCGACGAGATCGCGCCGGTGAAGTTCGTGGTCGTGAACCGGCCCGGCGGCGCCGGCGCCATCGCGGCCGACGTGGTCGCCCATCTCGAGCCGGACGGGTACACGCTGCTGCTCGGCGGCGGCAGCGAGAGCACGACGCTGCCGCACTACACCAAGCTCAACTACAAGCTCGCCGACTTCGCCGCGATCGGCCGCGTCAACCGCGAGCACATGGTGCTGGTGACCAGCCGCAAGGGTCCCTACGACACGCTCGACGCGCTGGTGAAGGCCGCGAAGGCCAATCCGGGCAAGATCTCCTACGGCTCGTCCGGCGTCGGCGGCATCCTGCATGCCGGCTTCGAGGCCTTCGAGAAGGCGGCCGGCGTCAAGCTCAACCACGTCCCGTATCGGGGCGGCGCCGACGCGTTCAAGGACGTGCTCAGCGGCAACATCGACATGACGCTCGTCATTCCGGCCGAGGCGAAGGCGCAGGCGGACGCCGGCAACGCGTACATCCTGGCGACCGTCTCGGACCGCAGCGCCATCGTCCCGGACGTCAAGGGCGTCGCCGAGCTCGGCTACGCGATGAGCATGGACAACATGAAGGGCCTGCTGATCTCGTCGCGCACGCCCGAGCCGATCATCCGCTGGCATCGCGAGACGTTCGACCGGGTGATGAAGAGCGACCGCATGGCCGAGCTCGCCAGGAAGATGAACGTGGAGCTCGGCTATCTCGATGCGGCCGCCTTCATGAAGGCGATGGCCGACACGTCGAGCCAGGTCCAGGCGTTGCGCAAGGAGTGAGCCGGCCGACCCGTGTCTGATCTGTTCCCGCCCTCACCCTGAGGAGCGGCCGCAGGCCGCGTCTAGAAGGGGCGAGGGCGGTCCGCCGAAGCCGCTGTCGCACGACCTTGGACGGCCTGGTGGCCTCATGGTTCGAGACGCGGACGACGTCCGCTCCTCACCATGAGGGCTGATGCGGTGCAGCGCCCACGGCTGCGCGCGCCAAGTAAGGGAATCGGAATGCCACAGAAGGTCGCCTTCGTCGGGCTCGGCGTGATGGGCGGCGGCATGGCCGCCAATCTGGCCCGCAAGGGCTTCGATCTCGCCGTGTTCAGCCGGACCGCCACCAAGGCGGCGCCCGTGACGGCGCTCGGAGCGCGGCTCGCCGGCTCGGCCGCCGAGGCGGCGCATGGCCGTGACGTCGTGGTCCTCTGCCTGCCGGCGACCGAGGACGTCGCCGCCGTGCTGTTTGGTGACGGGGGCGTCGCCGCCGCGCTTTCGCCCGGCTCGACCGTGATCGACACCTCGACCATCGACCCTGTCGCGAGTCGCGACTTCGCGCAAAAGCTCGCGGCGGACGGCATCGCCATGCTCGATTGCCCGGTGTCGGGCGGCCAGAAGGGCGCGGCCGACGGGACGCTGTCCTGCATGGTCGGCGGGCCCGCGGATGTGCTGGACCAGGTGCGGCCGTGCCTGGCGGCGATCGCCACGACGATCGTCCACATCGGCGACAATGGGGCCGGCCAGGTGGCGAAGGCGTGCAACCAGATCTGCGTCGCCGCCAACATGCTGGGCGCGAGCGAGGCGGTCGCTCTTGCGCTCAGCATGGGCGTCGACCCCGGACGCGTGCGCGAGGCGCTGCGCGGCGGCGCGGCGAACAGCACGGTGCTGGAACGGCACGCCGCGCGCCTGATCGCGCGCGATTTCACGCCCGGCTTCCGGGCTCGCCTGATGGAGAAGGATCTGCGCATCGCGGTCGCGGCGATGACCCGCACCGGCGTCTACGCGCCCGTCTCGGCCGGCATCCACCAGCTCCTGAAAGCCCTCGTGCAGACCGGCCGGGCCGACCTCGACTGGGGCGCCGTCGGCGCCCTGATCCAGGAGCTGTCGGGGATACGGCAGGTGCAGCCTTGAGTTTTGCATCGTCATGGCCGGGCTTGTCCCGGCCATCCACGCGATCTGTCGCGCTGATTCAGCGAAGACGTGGATGCCCGCGTCAAGCGCGGGCATGACGGCTTCGGGTTCTGTCGCGAACCTCACTCCAGATACGCGTTGGTGTAGTACGCGCCCGGATCCTTGCGCACCTTCACGGTGCCGGTCTCGGTCAGGAGGTCGAGGCACCGGGTCCAGGTCGTGTCGTCCTGCCAGCCGATCGGCTTGCCGGCCGGCGCATTGGTCGACTCCACCGTGGCCCGCACCTGGCGCTCCAGCACGCCGGGGTCTTCCTTGATGGTAAGGTACTTCTGGAAGATCTGCGCGGCAGCGACCGGATCCGCCATCGCGTCGGCGTACCCCTTGGCCGTGGCGCGCAGCACCTTCTTCACGAGCACCGGGTTCTTCTCGGCCCAGGCCGTGTTGACGATCAGGGCCGCGCCCGGCACGGACAGGCCGAAATCCGCGACCTTGATCACGTTGAACTTGGCCTTCGCGACGTGCTCCATCTTGGGCAGGTCGTTGGTGAGGAACACCGACATCAGGTCGACGCGACGCGCCATGAACTGGGAGGCGCGCGCCGAGTTGTCCATTTGGACGCGGTTGACCTTCTCGATGTCGACGCCGTTGACCTTGAGGAACGGCCGGATCATGTCCGAGAAGGTCTCGCCCGACGAGATGGCGATCGACTTGCCCTCCATGTCCTTCGGCGTCTTCAGCGGCATGTCGGGAAACGAGATGACGCCCATCGGGGTGGACGCCTGATAGAGCGCGACGAGCTTGACCGGCAGCTCCTGGCCGACCGCCTGCACGGCGTTGACGGCCGGCCCGTAGGCGAACGGCTCCTGGCCGCTCGCGACCACCTTCAGGACCGTCTGGGCGCCGGAGCCTTCGGCGAGCGTGACGTCGAGGCCTTCGGCCTTGTAGTAGCCCTTGTCGAGGGCGACGAAGAGCGGCGCGTACTCGCCCTTCAGCTTCCAGGTGAATCTGATCACGACCTTGTCGGGGCTGCCGTCGCCGCCGGCGCTCTGTGCCGCGGCGACGCCGAAGCTGCCGGCCAGCAGGGTCGCGCTCAGCGCGGCCACGACCCACGTCCGTCGATCCAACCGTGTCATCACGTCGTCCTCCTCGTGGCCGCGGGTCCACCCTCGCCGGCGTCGTCCGTCGTCCGGAGTTTAGCAAATGGCGGGCCAGAATCAGCCGTCGACCTCACACGGGCGGGGCGCTGCGCTACCGTTTCGGCTTGCGTGACGCGCCGCCGTGCGGGCGTTTGACGCCGCCGGTTCCGCCCGCCTAAGGTCCGGCCGCAATGCAGCGCAGCTCCTGCCGCTTTCGAGGACCGATGACGGGCCGCATCGACGATCTCCGCAGCTTCATGGCGGCACTCCGGCAGAAGGGCCTGTTGTGCGACATCACCGCGCCGGTCGATCCGGTGCACGACCTCGGTGCGGTGCTGCGCGCCTGCGAGCAGGACGGGAAGGCGGCCTACTTCCACCGGGTGAGCGGCTCGTCCGTGCCGGTGCTCGGCAGCGCGCTCGGCTCGCACGAGCGCATCGCGCTCGCGATCGGCTGCTCGCGCGAGGCTCTCGGCGACGTGATGGAGGCGGCGACGCAGGCGCCCATGCCGCCGAAGGAGATCGACGGGCCGGCGCCGTGCCAGGAGGTCGTCGAGACTGCGGTCGATCTCGGCACACTCCCGGTGCCGACCCACGCGCCGAAGGACGGCGGCCCCTACATCAACGCCGGCGTCGTCATCGCCCGCGCGCCGGGCGGCGGCCGCCACAACCTGTCCTATGTGCGCCTGCAGGTGAAGGGCAAGGATCGCATCGGCGTCAACCTCAACACCTGGCGGCATCTGCTCGAGTTCTTCGAGGCGGCGGAGAAGCGGGGCGAGAACCTGCCGTTCTGCGTGGCGCTCGGCGTCGACCCCGCCCTGATGATCGCCGCGGCCTATCGCTACGACGGCGACGAGTACGAGATCGCCGGATCCTTGCGCGGCGCCCCGACCGCGGTGGTGCGGGCGAAGACCTGCGACGTGCTGGTGCCGGCGACCGCCGAGATCGTGCTCGAATGCGAGATCCTCGCGGGCGAGCGCGAGGCCGAAGGCCCGATGGCCGAGTACACGGGGCATTACTCGGGCGTGCATCCGCAGCCGGTCGGTATCGTCAAGGCGATCACGCATCGGCGCGACCCGATTTTTCAGACGACGGCCGGCGCCTCGTTCGAGCACCTGCTGCTCGGCACCGCGGTGACGCGCGAGCCCAAGCTGAAGCGCCTGTGTCGGCAGGCCTCGCCGCGGGTGCGCGACGCCTGGCTGCCGCCCTTCGCGTCCGGATTTCTCGCGGTCGTCGCCATGGAGGAGCCGCGGCCCGGCGAGGCCCGGACGGTCGGCATCGCGGCGCTCAACGCCCACGTCAACATCAACACCGTGGTGGTGGTCGACACCGACGTCGACATCTTCGACCCGACCGAGCTGTTCTGGGCGCTGTCGACGCGGGTGCGCTGGGAGCGCGACCAGGTCGTCATTCCGGGCACGCTCGGCAACGAGCTGCACCCGGCCGCCGACCGCACCGGCGTGATCGCCAAGACCATCATCGACGCGACGCTGGCGCCCGAGCTGCGGGGCTCCTACAGCAAGATCGTCTACCCGAAGGTCGACCTCGCCGCGCTTCTGGCCGGGCAGCGCGGCGACGGGACGTGAGCCGACGTCTCCCCGTCCCGCCCGTGCGGGACGGGAGAGAGCGGTGCCGTGTCGCGGAATCCGGCTCGCGCGACGCGGCAGCTCAGGTCAGCTTGCCGAGCTCAGGTCAGCTTGCCGACATGCGCCTCGAGCAGCGACCACGCCTTGGTGCCGTAGACGCCCTTCCACTTGGCATAGAAGGTGCCGAGCGGCGTCTTGAAGCCGGAGACGTCGCACTGGTTGACGATCATTCCCTTGGCCTGAAGGATCCCGATCGCTTCGGCCGTCGCCTTTTCGACGTCTTGGCGCTGGGCGAGCGCGCTGATCCTCACGTTCCGCTCGACCACCGCCTTGAGGTCGTCGGGCAGCTTGCTCCAGGCGGCCGCGTTGGCCGTGAAGGTGAAGCCGGACCACCAGTGGTTGGTGAGGCTCAGATAGGTCTGCACCTCGTAGAGCCGCATCAGCACGATCAGGAACAGCGGGTCGGTCTGCGCGTCGCAGGTCTTGTCCTTCAGCACCTGGTAGAGCTGGCTGAGCGGGAACTTCTTCGGCACGGCGCCGAGCGCCTGGAAGAAGTCGACCGTCATCTCCTGCACCGGGGTGCGCATGGTCATGCCGGCGAGATCATCGACGGTGCGGATCGGCTTGGTGCTCGTGGTGAGGTGATGGAAGCCGTTGTCGCCGCCCCACCGGAACGCGTAGATGCCCTTGGCCAGGAGCTCGGCCCGGATGTAGTCGCCGAGATCGCCGTCGAGCGCCTTGAAGACCTCGGCGGGGCTCTTGAACGTGAACGGCAGGCCGGGCATCTCGGTGACCGGAACGATGGGCCCGAGCACGTTGCCGGCGTTGTACATCTCGAGTTCGCCGTTCTGCAGCATGGCGAGCATCTTGGTGTCGGACCCGAGCACGCCGCCGCCATGCATGGAGATGTCGAGCCGTCCGCCCGTCTCGGTGCGGACCCGGTCGGTCATCTCCTTCAGGCGGATGAAGTTGGGGCTGTTGACCGGCTGGCTGAGGCCGAGCCGCCACGTGTAGTCGGCGGCGCGAGCCCGCGAGCCGACGAAGACCGTGGCCGCGGTGCCGACCAGGACGGAGCGGCGGGACAGACCAGTGGCGTCGAGAAGGCTGTTCATGGCATTCCCCGATGGCTATGGGTGGCGCGGAAACAGGGAACGTCTGCCGGGGGCGTCGGACGAGAACTCACGGACGTCGCAAGAAAGGCTATCACGCTGCCCAATCGACGGGCGATCCGGCGAAAACGCGGATCTGGCCGGCGGCTTTGGTATGAAAAGTGGTACGAAAGCGGCCGAGCGCGAGATCGCGGAGCACGAGACCGCGGAACGTGAGGCCTCGGAACGCGAGGATGGAATGTTGAGAGCCACGAAAGTACTCCCGCACGGAACGGCGTCGTCGGAGGCGGTCGTCGATCGCGTCCTGCTCGACGCCGATGATCGCCATCGCCGCCGGTTGGCGATGACGGGCGAGGCCGGCACCGCCTTCCTGCTCGATCTGCCCGAGGCGACGCGGCTGCTCCACGGTGACGGCCTGCTGCTCGAGGACGGGCGCGTCGTGCTGGTCGCGGCGCGACCGGAGGCGCTGATCGAGGTGGCCGCGGCGAGCGCCGCCGCGCTGGCGCGGCTCGCCTGGCACATCGGCAACCGCCACACCGAGGTGCAGATCGTCGGCGATCGCCTGCGCATCCGCCGCGACCACGTCCTGGAGGACATGCTCCGCGGGCTCGGCGCGACGCTCACCCCGATCGACGCGGCGTTCGATCCGGAGTCGGGCGCCTACGCGCCCGGCGGGCATGGTCATTCTCATGGGCATGGGCATGGGCATGGGCATGCGCACGCGCACGCGCATGGGCACGCCCGCCACGATCACGATCATGATCATCATGATCTGGACCATGCGCACGGCCACGACCATCATGGTCATGATCACGACCACGCGCACCATCCCGGGCACGGCCATCCCCATCCGCATGACTGACGCTGCCGACACCGTGTCGGCGGGGGCGCTGTGGCGGCTGCTCGCCTGGATGTCGCCGTCCTTTCCGGTCGGCGCCTTCGCCTATTCGAGCGGGCTCGAATGGGCCATCGAGGCGGGCGACATCCGCGACGCCGACACGCTGCGGCGCTGGCTCGCCGTGTTGTTGCGCGACGGCGGCCTGTTCTGCGACGCCGCGCTGTTCGCCCATGCGCATCGCGCCGCCGCGTGCGATGACGCTACGGCGCTCGCCGAGACGGCCGCGCTGGCGCTGGCGCTCGTGCCGTCGCGCGAGCGCTATCTGGAGACGACGACGCAAGGGAAAGCCTTCGTCGAGGCGATCCGCTCGGCTTGGCATTGCGCGGCGTTCGACCGCCTGCCGCTCGGACCGCAGAACCACGTCGCCTATCCGGTGGCCGTCGCGGTCGCGACGGCCGGTCACGGAATTCCGCGCGAGCCGGCGCTGCACGCCTTCGTGCATGCCCTGGTGGCGAACCTGATCTCGGCCGGCGTTCGACTCGTGCCGCTCGGCCAGACCGACGGCCAGCGCGTGCTCGCCGCCCTGGAGCCGCTCGCCGTCGAGACCTGCGCGCGCGCCGCCGCGACGCCGCTCGATGCCATCGGCAGCGCCGCGTTCCGGGCCGACATCGCCTCGATGCGGCACGAGACCCAGTACACGCGGCTGTTCCGGTCGTGAGAGGGGCACTCCATTCGTCGTCATTCCGGGACGCTGCGAAGCAGCGGGCTCGGAATCCATACGCACGCACCAGGGTTATGGATTCCGGGCTCGCGGCCTGCCGCCGCGCCCCGGAATGACTGGTTGTTGATCACATCGAGCGAAGAAGGACACTCACATGCCCAGTCCCAACGGTCCCCTGCGGGTCGGCGTCGGCGGTCCGGTCGGATCCGGCAAGACCGCGCTGATGGACACGCTCTGCAAGCGGCTGCGTGAAAAGTTCGACATCGCGGCGATCACCAACGACATCTACACCAAGTGGGACGCCGAATATCTGGTGCGCTCGGGCGCGCTCGCGCCGGAGCGCATCGCCGGCGTCGAGACCGGCGGCTGCCCGCACACGGCGATCCGCGAGGATGCCTCGATGAACCTCGCCGCCATCGCCGAGATGCGCGGGAAATTCCCGAACCTCGATCTGGTGCTGGTCGAGTCCGGGGGCGACAACCTCGCCGCAACGTTTTCCCCCGAACTCGCCGATCTGACGATCTACGTGATCGACGTCGCGGCCGGCGAAAAAATCCCGTCGAAGGGCGGCCCCGGCATCACGCGCTCGGATCTTCTGGTGATCAACAAGATCGACCTCGCGCCGCATGTCGGCGCCTCGCTCGCCAACATGGAGCGCGACGCCCGGCGCATGCGCGGCGAGCGACCGTTCGTCTTCACCAACATGAAGACGGGCGAAGGCGTGGACACGGTCGAGGCGTTCGTGATCAGGGCGGGGGGGCTAGCTTAACCCGGAAAAACAGCGCCGTCATGGCCGGGCTCGTCCCGGCCATCCACGTCTTTCTGTCCCGACGCGAAGAGAAGGCGTGGATGCCCGGCACAAGGCCGGGCATGACGAGGCGGGAGGCAGGCTCGCCTCCACGCCCCGGAATGACGAGCATCACTTCGACGCGAACGGAGAGATCCCGCGCTTCAGGAACGCGCCGTCGCCGGGCTGCCCGAGGATCTTGCCGTCCTCGCACACCGGCTTGCCCTTGAGGATCGTCATCACGGGCCAGCCCGTCACCGCGAGTCCCTCGTAGGGCGTGTAGTCGCAGGCGCCGTGCATCAGCTCCTGGCGGATCGTCTCCTTGCGGTTCGGATCCCACAGCACGAGGTCGGCGTCGAAGCCGGGCGCGATCGAGCCCTTCTTGGGATAGAGCCCGTACATCTTGGCGTGGTTGGTCGAGGTCAGCGCGACGAACTCGTTCAGGCCGATGCGGCCCTTGTCGACGCCGAGGCCCCACAGCACCGCCATGCGGGTCTCGACGCCCGGGATGCCGTTCGGCACCCACTTGAACGAGGTCTTGGCCTTCGGGCTGCGCTTGCCGTCGACGCCGTCCATGAACGGGCAGTGGTCGGACGAGAAGGTCTGGAACACGCCGGCCTGCAGGCCCTGCCAGATCGCCTCCTGGCTGGCATGATCGCGCGGCGGCGGCGAGCAGACATACTTGCCGCCGCTCTCGTCCATGTTGAGGCCCTTCATGTCGTCGGCCGTCAGCGCGATGTATTGCGGGCAGGTCTCGCCGTAGACCTTCATGCCGCGGCTCTGGGCCCAGCGGATCTGCTCCATCGCCTCGCGGCCGGAGACGTGGACGATCATGATCGGCACGTCGGTCAGCTCGGCGTGGCTGATCGCGCGGTGCGCCGCCTCGCGCTCGACGATCTCGGGCCGCGACACGCCGTGATAATAGGGCGCCGTCTTGCCGGCCCGCTCCAGCCGCTCGGTCATGAACTTGATGGCGTCGTAGCCCTCGGCGTGCACCATCACCAGCGCCCGGCAGCCGCGCGCGCACTCGAACACCTCCAACAGCTCGCGGTCGTTCAGGACCATGTCGTCGTAGGTCATGAACACCTTGAACGAGGTGTAGCCGTCGCCGACCAGCGCCGGCAGCTCCTGGCCGAGCACGCTGGGGCTCGGATTGGTGATGATCAGGTGGAAGCCGTAGTCGCAATACGCCTTGCCGTCGGCCTCCTGGTGATACTCCTGGACGACGGCGCGCAGCCCCGCCCCGCGCGGCTGCATGGCGAAGGGCAGCACCGTGGTGGTGCCGCCGGCGATCGCGGCGCGGGTGCCGGTCAAGAAGTCGTCCGACATCTTCGGCCCGCCGAAGGTCGGCTGGGCGAGGTGGACGTGGCTGTCGATGCCGCCCGGCATGACGAGGAGGCCGGACGCGTCGATCTCGCGCGCCGCGCCCTCGATCCGCTCGGCGACCGCGACGATGCGGCCGCCGCGGATGCCGACATCGGCCCGCACCGTGTCGCTCGCCGTCACGACGGTGCCGCCGCGGATGGAAAGATCGTAGTCGGACATGGGACGCTCCGGATGCGGGAAAGGCCGCGGCCGGAGGGATCGGGCGGCCGCGCGGGACCGGTCGCGAGGCTTACCCCGATCCGGATCCCGGCGCAACGGCGGGACTGTCTTCGCGAGGCGCGTCCGACCTCTCCCCGCATGCGGGGAAAGGTCGGTGTCCGCGCGCAAAGCGCGGATACCGGGTGAGGGGCGTCGCCGCGAGTCCGAGCTTTGCGGAGGCGCCCCCTCACCCGACTCGCCTCTTCGAGGCAAGCCACCCTCTCCCCGCGCGGGGAGAGGGATCAACGCCCGCCTTTGCATGTTCACCTTTCTGGCCTCCGCATCCTGCCCGCAGGCTGGGCGGCGGCTGCGTAAACTCGCCGCTACCGAAGCGAGTTTCGATCTCGTATGATTCGTGGCTTCCCGGAGGAGTCATGTCGCGAGACTGTATCCAGATCATCCGCCGCGGGCGGGTTCTTCGGCTGCGCGGTTTCGCGCCGCGCACCACGGTGCTGGACTGGTTGCGTTTGGAAGAACGCTCGACCGGCACCAAGGAGGCCTGTGCCGAGGGCGACTGCGGCGCCTGCACGGTGGTGCTGGCGCGCCGGCGCGGCGACCGCGTCGTCTACGAGCCGGTCAACTCCTGCATCGCCTTTCTGGGCCAGATCGACGGCGCCGAGCTGATCACGGTGGAAGATCTGGCCGACTCCGGGCCGGACGGACCCGGCCCGGAAAAGAACGGCGCCCTGCATCCGGTGCAGGCGGCGCTGGCGCAGGGCCACGGCTCGCAATGCGGCTTCTGCACACCCGGGATCGTGATGAGCCTGTTCGCCCACTACCACCGCGTGTCCGAGACGGGGCCGCGCGACCGCGCGCCGTCGCGTGACGAGATCGACGAGGTCCTGGCCGGCAACCTGTGCCGCTGCACCGGCTACCGCCCGATCGTCGACGCCGCGACGGCGAGCCTCGCCGCTCCGGCCGCGGACCGCTTCGCCCGCACCGCGGCGGAGCGTCTCCGGGCGCTGCGCGAGCTGGAGGACGGTCAGGACGTCTTCGTCGGCAACGAGACCTCGTTCTTCGCCGCACCGGCAAACGAAGACTCCCTCGCGACGCTGCTGGAGCAGCATCCGGACGCGACCATCGTGGCGGGCGCCACCGATGTCGGCCTGTGGGTGACCAAGAAGCTCGCCGCGCTGCCCAAGATCGTCCATGTCGGCCGCGTCGCCGGCCTCGATGCTGTCGGCGACACGGCCGAGACCCTGACCCTCGGGGCGGCGCTGCCGCTCGGCCGCGCGAAGCCGCTGCTTGGCAGCCTCGATCCCGACGTCGACGAGCTGATGCGGCGCTTCGGCTCGACCCAGGTGCGCACCTCGGGCACGGTCGGCGGCAACATCGCCAACGGCTCGCCGATCGGCGATCTCGCGCCCGTGCTGATCGGGCTCGGCGCCACCGTGGAGCTGCGCAAGGGCGACCGTGTCCGCACGCTGCCGGTCGAGACGTTCTTCATCGCCTACGGCAAGCAGGATCGCGAGAAGGGCGAGTTCGTGCGTCGGCTGATGGTGCCGAAGCCCGCGGCCGAGACGCGGCTGCGCGTGTTCAAGATCACCAAGCGCATGGACGAGGACATCTCCGCCGTGATGGGCGCCTTCGCGATCACGATCGCAAGTGATCAGAACGAGCCTCCTCGCATCACCTCGGCCCGGATCGCCTTCGGCGGCATGGCCGGCGTGCCGAAGCGCGCGACCGCGGTCGAGCAGGCGCTCGCCGGTGCCCCGCTCACCGATCCCGCGACGTGGCGCGCCGCGGCGAACAAAATCGGCGAGGACTTCACCCCGCTCACCGACCAGCGCGGCAGCGCCGCCTACCGGCTGAAGGTCGCCGAGACTATCGTGATCAAGGCGCTCGCCGAGATCGCCGGCGTGCCGAGCGCGACGACGCGGGTGCGCCCGAGGGAGGTGGCTCGTGTCGCTTCGTGAAAAGCCCGAGGACATGCTGCGTCACGTCAGAAAACCGCTGCCGCACGACAGCGCGGTCAAGCAGGTGCAGGGCGCCGCGCCCTATATCGACGATCTGCCGGAGCCGGCCGGCACGCTTCACATCGCGGTCGGCGGCTCGACCAAGGCGCACGGCACGCTCGTGGCGCTCGATCTCGACCGTGTCCGTTCAGCGCCCGGCGTCGTCGCCGTGATCACGGCGGCCGACATCCCGGGCAAGAACTGCGTCGCGCCGCATATGGACGACGAGCCGATCTTCGCGACCGACAGGATCGAGTTTCACGGCCAGCCGCTGTTCGCCGTCGTCGCGACGACACGCGACGCCGCGCGGCGCGCCGTGCCGCTCGCGACGATCGAGATCGCGCCGGCGCCGCCGGCCGTGACGATCGACGAGGGGCTCGCGACCGGCGCGCGGGTGCTGCCCGACTATGCGTTCGTCGGCGGCGACGTCACCGCCGCCATCGAGGCGGCGCCCCACAAGGCGTCCGGCACGTTGCGCATGGGCGGCCAGGAGCACTTCTATCTGGAAGGCCAGATCGCGCTCGCCATCCCGGGCGAGGACGGCGCCATGCTGGTGCACTCCTCGACCCAGCACCCGACCGAGGTGCAGCACATCGTGGCGCGCACGCTCGGCGTGCCCGATGCCTTCGTCACCTGCGAGATCCGCCGGATGGGCGGCGGCTTCGGCGGCAAGGAGACCCAGGCCTGCCAGTGGGCCGCGATCGCCGCGCTCGCGGCGCGCGTCACCGGCCGGCCGTGCAAGCTGCGGCTCGACCGCGATGCCGACATGATGATGACGGGCAAGCGCCACGACTTCCGCGCCGACTGGGCGGTCGGCTTCGATCACGAAGGCCGCATCGCCGGGCTCGACATGCTGCTCGCGGCACGCTGCGGCATGTCGGCGGACTGCTCGGCCGGCGTCGTCGACCGCGCCATGTTCCACGCCGACAATACCTATCACCTGCCCGCCTTCCGCATCGACACGCGGCGAGTGAAGACCCACACGGTCTCCAACACGGCGTTCCGCGGCTTCGGCGGCCCGCAGGGCATGCTGGCGGCCGAGCGCGTGATCGAGGCCATCGCGTGGTCGCTCGGCCGCGATCCGCTCGACGTCCGGAAAGCGAATTTCTACGCGCCCGGCCGCGACCGTACGCCCTACGGGCAGACCATCGAGGATCACGACGTCGGCCTCGCGCTGATCGAGGAGCTGGAGCGGACCTCCGACTATCGGGCGCGCCGCGCCGCGATCGCCGCGTTCAATGCGACGTCGCCGATCCTCAAGCGCGGCCTCGCCCTGACGCCGCTGAAGTTCGGCATCTCGTTCACGCTCGCCGCGATGAACCAGGCAGGTGCGCTCGTGCATGTCTATCAGGACGGCTCGGTGCATCTGAACCATGGCGGCACCGAGATGGGGCAGGGCCTGTTCCAGAAGGTGGCGCAGGTCGCGGCGGAAGAGTTCGGCATCGGGCTCGAGCGCGTGCGCATCACGCCGACGAGCACCGAGAAGGTCCCCAACACGTCGCCGACGGCGGCCTCCTCGGGCAGCGACCTCAACGGCATGGCCGTGCAGGCGGCGTGCCGCACCATCAAGGCCCGCATGGTCGCCTTCGCGGCGGAGAACTGGTCGGTGCCGGAGGAGCAGATCCTGTTCGCCGACGATCACGTCCAGATCGGCAATCAGCGCATCGGCTTCGGCGAGCTCGCCCACGCGGCGCATTGCGGCCGCGTGTCGCTGTCGTCGACCGGCTTCTACAAGACGCCGAAGCTGCACTGGGACCGCGCCCGCGGCACCGGCCACCCGTTCTTCTATTACGCCTGGGGCGCCGCGGTCAGCGAGGTGCTGATCGACGCCGGCACGGGCGAGAACAAAGTCTTGCGCGTCGACATCCTTCACGACGTCGGCCGCTCGCTCAATCCGGCGATCGACATCGGCCAGATCGAGGGCGGCTTCGTCCAGGGCATGGGCTGGCTCACCACCGAGGAGCTGGTGTTCGACGCCGAGGGCCGGCTGCTCACCCACGCACCGTCGACCTACAAGATCCCGGTCGCGTCCGACGTGCCGGCTGATTTCCGCGTCGCGCTGTTCGACGGGGCCAATCGCGAGGAGACGATCTATCGCTCCAAGGCGGTGGGCGAGCCACCGTTCAATCTCGCCATCTCGGTGTTCTGCGCGCTCGCCGACGCGGTCGAGGCCGCCTCGCCCGGTGCCGGCGCACGGCTCGACGCCCCGGCGACCCCGGAGGCGATCGTCACGGCGATCGGCGACTTCGACGTGGCGGCGGCGCTCGGGGCGGCGCTGGCGCGGCCGAGCTGATCGGGTCGCGGAGCCTCGATGACGGTCTTCGCCCGCATCGCCGAGACGATCGCGCAGCACGGCCGTGCCGCGCTGGTCAGCGTCGTGCGCGTCGCCGGCTCGTCGCCACGCGAGGCCGGGGCGCGCCTGGTCGCGCGGCCGGACGGCGGGTTCTGGGGCACGATCGGCGGCGGCCGGCTCGAATACGAGGTCCTGGCCGAGACCACGGCGGCGCTGGCGAGGCCCGATGCGGCGCGGGCGCGATTCCGCACCTGGACGCTCGGTCCCGATCTCGCCCAGTGCTGCGGCGGGGTCGTGACCATGCTCACCGAGATCTTCGACCGACGTGATCAGGAGACGATCGCGGCTCTGGCGGCGGCGGAGCGCGGCGGGCCGTTCACGGCGATCGCCCGGCTCGGCGACGATGGACGCGTTAGACGCGAGATCGTGTCGGCGCCGACCTCGGCCGCCTCTGATCAGAAGCCGGGCCGTCCGGAATCCGGCGCTCCGTTCGTGGAAGAATTCGGCGACGAGCTCACGCCGGTGCTGTTGTTCGGCGCCGGCCATGTCGGCCGCGCCCTGGTGCTGGCGCTGGCGCCGCTGCCCTTCGCGGTGCGCTGGATCGACAGCCGGCCGGAGGCCTTTCCGAGTCACCTGCCGGCGAACGTCGTCGCGGTGCACAGCGAGACGCCCGACCGCGAGGTCGACGGCGCCCCCGCAGGCGCGCTCGTCCTGGTGATGACGCACGCCCACGCCCTCGACTACGCGGTCGCGGCCCGGGCGCTGTCGCTCGACAAGTTCGATCTGGTCGGCATGATCGGCTCGGCGACCAAGCGGGCCCGCTTCGCCTCCCAGGCCCGCGCCCTCGGCCTGAACGAAGCGGCGATCGCCCGCCTCGTCTGCCCGATCGGCCTGCCGGAGATCGGCGGCAAGACGCCGGCGGTCATCGCCGCCTCGGTCGCGGCGCAGCTTCTCGTCGCCCGCGAAAAGCTCGGCGCCGTGCCGCGACGTCCCGTCGGCCGCGCGGCCGCTCAGGGCTGAGCGTCGGGCGCCGCCGCTTCGCCGCGCCAGCCGCAGGCCGTCAGGGCCGCGGCGAGGTGGGGCGGCACCGGGGCGGTGACCCGCACGGGCGGCTTCGACTTGGACAGCGGCACCACGATCTCGCGGGCGTGCAGGTGCAGGCCGGGGCCGCCGAAGCGTGGGCCGCGGCCGTAGATGTTGTCGCCGAGGATCGGGAAGCCTCGCGCCGCGCAGTGCACGCGGAGCTGGTGGGTCCGGCCGGTCAGCGGCGACAGGGCGAGCCAGGTGAGCGGCGCCGCCGGCGCGCCCGGCGTGGCCCCGCGCCCCAGCACCCGCCAGGTCGAGACCGAAGGCAGGCCGTTCGGGTCCGGCTTCATCCACCAGCCGCGGGTCTCGTCGAGCCGGCCGAGCGGGAGGTCGATGGTGCCCTCGTCCTGCTCCGGGCCGCCCTCGACCACGGCCCAGTAGGTCTTCTTCACCTCGCCGTGCTTGAACAGGAGGCCCAGATGGGCGAGCGCCTTGCGGTGGCGGCCGAGCACCAGGCAGCCCGAGGTCTCGCGGTCGAGCCGGTGGGCGAGCGCGGGGGCGCGCGGCAGGCCGAAGCGCAGCGCGTCGAACGACGCCTCCAGGCACTCGCCGCCCTTCGGCCCCTTGTGGACGGGCAGGCCGGCCGGCTTGTCGATCACGATCATCAGCCCGTCCCGGTGGAGGACGCGCGCAAGCATCTCTTCCTGTGTCATGGCGAAAGCGCTATCACGGCTGCCGACATGACCGAAAGCACCGAAGACACCGAGAATACCGCCCCGGGACAGTGGTGGCGCCGCCTCTCCGGCGGCCTCAAGCGCACCTCGGCCTCGATCGGCGGGGCGATCGCCGATCTGGTCACCAAGCGCAAGCTCGACCACGCCGTGGTCGAGGAGCTGGAGGAGGCGCTGATCCGTGCCGATCTCGGCATGGAGACGGCGATCGCCATCGCCGGCAAGGTCGGCGAGGGGCGCTACGACAAGCAGGTCACGCCCGAGGAGGTGAAGGCGATCCTGGCCGCCGAGGTCGAGACGATCCTGGCGCCGGTCGCCAAGCCCTTGGTGATCGATCCGGCCAAGAAGCCGTTCGTCGTGCTGGTGGTCGGGGTCAACGGCTCGGGCAAGACGACGACGATCGGCAAGCTCGCGGCGCGGCTCACCGCGGAAGGCCGCAAGGTCGTGCTGGCGGCCGGCGACACGTTCCGGGCCGCCGCCATCGAGCAGATCAAGATCTGGGGCACCCGCACCAGGAGCCCGGTGATCGCCGGCACCCAGGGCGGCGACGCCGCGAGCCTCGCCTACGAGGCGCTGGAGACGGCCCGCAGCCAGGACGCCGACGTGCTGATCGTCGACACGGCCGGCCGCCTGCAGAACAAGTCGACGCTGATGGGCGAGCTCGAGAAGATCGTCCGGGTGATGCGCAAGGTCGACGCCACGGCGCCGCACGCCGTGCTGCTCGTCCTCGACGCGACGGTCGGGCAGAACGCGCTGTCGCAGGTCGACGTGTTCGCCCGCACGGCGGGCGTCACCGGCCTCGTGATGACCAAGCTCGACGGCACGGCGCGGGGCGGCATCCTGGTGGCGGTCGCGGCCAAGCACGCCCTGCCGATCCATTTCATCGGCGTCGGCGAGGGCGTCGACGACCTGTCGCCCTTCGAGGCGAAGGATTTTGCCAAGGCCGTGGCCGGGATCGAGTAGGTCGGCCTCGGCGCCGCAGCCTCGTGGTCCCGGACGCGGTGCAGCGCGAAGCGATGTGCCGCGAGCCGGGACCCAGGGCGTCGCATGCAGGGGCTCGCATTCCGGGGCTTCGCACGCCTGCGAGGCTCGTCGTGCCGCCCCTGGGCCCCGGCTCTGCGGCACATCAGGCCTGCGGCCTGCTGCGCCTTGTCCGGGGCACACGGCCGCTGCGAGTCACCCCGCGATCAGCGCCTGGTAGCCGGCTTCGTCCAAGAGCCCGTCGAGCTGGCCCTTGTCGGCGATCGTCATCTTGAACAGCCAGCCCTGACCGGCCGGGTCGGTGTTGACCAGGCCCGGCTCGGCGACCACGGCCTCGTTCACGGCGGTCACCTTGCCGGCGACTGGCGCGTAGATGTCCGAGGCCGCCTTCACCGACTCGACCACGGCCGCCGCGGCGCCCTGGTCGAAGCTGGCGCCGACGCCCGGCAGCTCGACGAAGACGAGGTCGCCGAGCTGCTCCTGGGCGTGGTCCGTGATACCGACGACGGCGACGTCGCCGTCGAGCCGCAGCCACTCGTGGTCCTTGGTGAATTTCAGCATCGCAGTCTCCGTGCGATCAGGGCGCGGGGCGGGTGTCGGTCGCCGGCGCGGTCGGCGCGGCGGGCTTGTCGGTGTCGCCAGCGGCGTGGCGGGCGAGGAGGCGCACCTGCGCCACGGCGAACAGGAAGGTCAGCGGCACGAAGCCGAACAGCTTGAAGTTCACCCAGAAGTCGGTGCTCTGCGTGCGCCAGACCAGCTCGTTGACGGCCGCCATGACGACGAAGAACACGGCCCAGCGCACCGTCAGCTTGCGCCAGCCCTCCTCGGTCAGGTCGAACACGCTGTCGAACACCATCGCGAGCAGCGGCCGGTCGCGCCACAGGCCGACCGCCAGCACGATCGCGAACAGCATGTAGATCAGGGTCGGCTTCAGCTTGATGAACGTCTCGTCGTGCAGCACCAGCGTCAGGCCGCCGAACACCGTCACGATGACGGCCGAGACGACCGGCATCACCGGCAGGTGCCGAGTCAGCGCATAGGACACGGCGAGCGCGGCCAGGACCGCGACCATGAAGGTGCCGGTCGCGGCGAAGATGCCGAATTTCGCATTTGCTGCGAAGAACAGCACCAGCGGGCCGACGTCGAGGGCGACCTTGAGGGCGGGGTTCAGGCGGGTCTCGGACATCAGGGGTTCCACGAGGGGTGGCGCAAAGCTGCACCTAGCACGAGGCTCGCCGGTCGCGCCACCGCCCTGGCTCACGAGTCGGCGGTTGCTGCGCGGCACGGCGAGTCGGGCCATGTACACAATCCCCGCCATCTGACACCGCGCGTGTGACGCCCTCGCCACAGCTCCCGGCTGTTCACGGTGAACACCGCGTCAAAACCGTGGTTGGAAATTGACCGGCCGGGAAAACGCCCCACACTGACGAATCAGGGGAGCGAGGTGCCATGTCGGACTTCAGGATCAAAGATTTTCTGGACCGGCTCGGCGAGCTCGGCCTCTTGTTCTCGGCCACCCGGCTGGCGGACGGCAGCATCCGTCTCAACCAGTGGCGCGGCATCAACTACTACGAAAACGAGCCGGAGATCCGCCGGATCTGGTCGGATGCCATGGACGGCCGCGACGGCCGCGCCCAGGACATCGCCCGCTATGTCGAGCTGACCCAGAGCCGGGCGCGCTCGCTCAAGGCGGCCTGAGGCCTCCACCGACTCTGCCTTCCGATTCTGCGCTGCGACGGCGCGCCAACGCCGTCGCAGGTGTGTCCGGGCGCCGGTTGTGACCGTTTCGCCACGCTGTGTCGCGCCCCGAACACGCCCAAGAATCGGCCCGTCCCGTCCCAGAATTTGCCCCGCCGGTCTGTTCGATAGGCGACCGGGGGAGTGCCGCGCCGCCATCGTCGATGGCGGAGCGGGGGAAGGGGACGAGACATGAGATCAGTGATCGCCGTCCTGCTGGCGAGCTTGCTCCTGCTGCCGCTGCCCGCGGCGGCCGGGGAACCGGCGCGGCGCGACGTCGTCGAGGCCGTCGATGCGTTCGCGTCGTCGGACGCCGTGCTGCACTTCATCCAGGGCTACCGGGCCCGGCCCGAGCCAGCCCGCGTGCCCGCGGCGGTCCGCGCGGCGAGCCGGACCGGGGCGCTGGCGCGGCCCGAGGCGGCCGGCCTCCATGTCGGCTTCCTGGCCGGCGTGATCGCCGCGCAGCCCACCCGCGCCGATGCGCTGATCGCCGCCATGGTGCCGTTCCCGCAGGAGGACTCCTGGGTGATCGTCCGCGCCATCGCCTATTCGGGACACCCGGACTGGAAGGGCCTGCTCGCTCGCAGTGCCGCCCGCTTCCCGCATCACGACGCGATGATCCAGGCCTATGTCAGCGACCGCATGCCCACCCTCGCCCGCCTCGCCATGGACGAGCCCGCCTCGGTGTGGACCCGCATGCGCGGCTGGTTCCGGTTCGGCGAGCCGGCCGACAAGACGCCGGCGCTCGCCGTCGGCCCGGACGTGCTCGACACCTTGTGGGGCATCTATTTCGCCACCGGCGACGCGGCGCCGCTCGCCCGCATCGTGGCGCTGCTGCCGTGGTCGGAGGAGCGCGCCGATGCCGGCCGGCTGACGGTCGGCTGCATGGCGAAGTTCACGCTCGCTGCCAACGCGGCGCGCGATCCCGTGCTGCTCGGGCTCTTGCGGAGTGAGCTGGCGGCCCAGCCGGCGGGAACCGCCGGCGTGCTGAAGGACACGATCGCGGCGGCCGAGTCGATCGATCTCGGCCGCATCCGCAAGGAATCGATCGACGCCATCCGGGCGCTGGAGAAGGGGGCGCCGGCGGCGACGCCGCAACGCGACTCGTCGCTGTGGCGTCGAACCGTCGCCGCCGTGCTGACGCGGTAGTCGGTCGCTAGACATCGCCCCACACTCGGCTCATTCCCGCGAAAGCGGGACTCCAGGGCGACACGGCATGTGGCCCCTGGGTCCCCGCCTTCGCGGGGACGAGCGGGAGGCCAATCTGAAGCCCAATCTTATCCCATGACAGGGGCGGCGTCGGCCGCAGGCTCAGCGCGTCTCGTCGGCGCGCGGCGCCGGCTCGGCCGGAGGGGCAGCCTCCGCGGGTGCCGGGGCCTGGATCGCCGGCGTCTCGATCGGCGGTGCCTGCGTCGGCGAAGGCGGGGCGGCGGCAGGCTGCTCGGGCGTCGGCTGGTCGACGGCCGGGGGCGGCGCCTCCGGCGGGGCCGCGGCCGGAGGCGCGGAGGGTTCGGTGGCCGGGGCGGCCGCGGCGGTCGCCACGGCGCGGGACGGGTCGCCGACATAGCCGGCCAGCAGCACCACCCCGGTGTCGCGGTCGCGCAGCGCGAACCAGAACGGCTTGTCGAAGACGACCCGCGGGTTCTGGTTGCGCAGCGCCGAGCGCACGGTGAGCACGGCGGTCGCGGCGGCCGCCTCGGTGCCGGTCTCGTCGATCCTCAGCACGGTCTTCTGGATCACGTCGGAGATGCGCTGGCCGGGGCCGAAGCCGTCGAGCGCCGTCGGGGACGAGCGTCCCTCCTTCAGCCCGAGCGCGTCGAGAGCGGGCAGGAGCCCGGCGCGCTGGTCGAGCGCGATGCGCGGCAGCGACACCTCGACGGTCGCGGCGGCGAAGTCGCGCCCGGACAGCCAGTCGGTCACGGGCGCGAAGCCCGAGGCCGGCAGCGGCTTCTCCTTCGAGGTGACGAGCACCAGGCCGAAGCGCGGCGACTGGTAGCCGAGCTCGACCGCGACGAAGGTGTCGTCGCTGCGCATCGGCGTGCCGTCGATCGTGCCGGCCATCATCGGCACCTCGACGGTCGCACCGTCGGCGCGGGTGAACGGCGCCGGCCTGGTGCGGCCCGGCGCGAAGGCGGTCTTCCAGCGGTCCTTGAAGTAGAGCGCGTTGACGGCGACGAGGCCGGGATCGGTCGGCGCGCGGTCGAGCAGCGCCGGGATCAGGCCGCGGGTCTTCTCGCCGACCCAGCCGTTGATCTTGGCGAGCGACTCCGGACTGCCGAGCGGATCGCGGAACACCTCGCCGCCCGCGGCCGTCACGGCGGCCAGCACCGACTCCTTCGGCGTCATCGCCGGATCGATCCAGATCGCGTCGGCGACCGACAGCACATCGGCGATGCTCTTGTCGGCCATGACGGCGGCCGTGATGGCGCGCACCGAGCCGAAGTCGACCGGCGGCGGCAGCGTCCGCGCGACCGAGGCCTTGCCGGATTTGCGCGCCTTGTCGCCTTTCCGTGGCTTCTCCGCCTTGCCGGCCGGCTTGTCCGCCGCGGCGGCGGGGGGCGCCGCGGCCGCCGCCGCGTCGGTGAAGCCGAGCATGCGGGCGAGCGCTGCCTCGAGCTTGGCGTCGGCGCCGAGCGCGATCAGGCCCGACACCATCGCGAGGCTGCCGGGCGACACCATCAGGTTGGCGGCCTCGGGCGTCTCCTTCTGCAGCGCCTCGACCAGCTTCACGGCGAGCCGTGTCTGGGCGGTCCGCATGGCGGCGACGTCGACCTTCACGGGCGTCGCGGCGGACGTCGCCTGACCGGGAACCGGTGCCCCTGGTGGCCGGTCGGCCGATTTCTTCTTCGGCTGCGTCTTCGGGGCCGTCGATGAGCCGCGTGAGGTCGCGGCCTTGCCGTCGCGGTCGGCCGGGGCCGACCAGGCCGGCCCCGATACGTCAACGGCCGCCAGCGCGAAAAGCGTGGCGGCGGCGACGGCGATCACCTTGCGGGACATCGCACCCTCCCTGGCACTCTCCCTGGTGTCGGCGGCGGCACGGGAGGTTCACGGCCGGTCGCGGCGAAGCTTACGCCCGGCACCGGGCGAACGCTACGCGCGTGGGCAGGGTTCACGCACGCAAGACGAAATGTCCGCCCGGGGGGCGGTGCGCATGCGACTCGGTTGTCGGGTATCGGGGCGGGGGCAATGCCGACGCGGTCGCTTCGGAACGGGCGTCGCTTCGGAACGGGCGTCGGATCGGAACGGCGTCGGGGCGGCTGGCGGAACGCTCGGGCGGCCTGTGTGCGGCCGTTGCGGTTCACACGGCCTCGATCACGCGGCTTCGGTCACGCGGCCTCGGTCACGCGGCCTGCTTGGGATCGACGGTGCGGAAGCTGGTGCGGATCACCTCGGTGCCGCACTGGTCGCAGGCGTAGGTGGTGTCCTGGATGCGGGGCTCGGCCTTGGTCGTGCTGACCGACCGGTACGACATGCGCTGGGCACAGCGCGGGCAGGGAATGATGAGGGATGGCAGCGAGCTAGCGGAGGCTACACCCAGACGGCGCATGCAAATTCCTCCTCGATTTTCCAGTCCGTGCAATTGCGCATGTCTAGTCCAGCGCGCCGAGGCGGTACGAGTCAATACAAATTTGTGCTATGCACAATTAATGGAAGGTATGCACAGACCGCAGCTTGCTGTGGCAAGATGCATACAAGCCGAACCTCGCCGGCCCGCTTGGCTCGATGGTCCCGCAGCGCACAACCACGACTCGCACTACGGCCGCAGCGCAAACCGCCGCCGCCGCGGCCGCGCTGCCGGCGGTTGCGGGTGCCTATGTATTACTCATCCGGTTGGATAAGCCTTTCGTCTTACGGCTCGCCGGCCGGCCGGCCGTGTCGCTGTCGGCGGGGCGTTATCTGTACTGCGGCTCGGCTCGTGGCCCCGGCGGGCTGCGCGCCCGCGTCGCCCGCCACCTGAGACAGCGAAAGACGCTGCGCTGGCATGTCGACCGGCTGACCACGCGAGGCCGGGTGATCGCCGTGTGGGCCGTGCCGGACGGCGACGAATGCGCGCTCGCCGCGCAACTGGGCGGCCTGCCCGTGCCGGTCCCGGGCTTCGGCTCGAGCGACTGTGCCGGCTGCCCGAGCCACCTTTTCGCCTGGCCGGAGGGTACGGTCCTGCCCTTCGGCGCACCGACCGTGTCCCGAGACTGAGCGGTCGGGCGACTCAGGTCTTCGGGGCGCCGTGGTCCTGCGGCTCGCCGGGCTGCTCGGGGCCGACCCGGAACGGCCGCATCATCTCGTTGTCCTCGTGCTCGACCATGTGGCAGTGCCAGACGAACTGGCCGGCCTTCGCGAACCGCATTCGCACCCGCGTCACCTCGCCGGGCCGGGCGATCACGGTGTCCTTCCAGCCGTCCTCCTCGGGTCGCGGCGGCCGTGCCGGACCCTCCGGGCGCCCGGTCTCGTCGTCGAGCGCGCGGCGGTCGACGACCTGGAACAGGACGTCGTGGACGTGCATCGGATGGGCGTCGCCGGTGAGATTGTGGAACGCCCAGACCTCGGTGTCGCCCGGCGCCGGGTTCTCGGTCACCGGGTCGGCCCAGTGGCGCAGCGTGACGCCGCGGTCGCGGCCGAGCGCGGGGTCGAAGGTGGCGAGCGCCGCCTCGTGCGGCACCTCCCCCTTGCGCGACGGCGTCATCTTCTCGACCAGCGCCAGCGCCCGCTCGCGCACCGGCTCCGGCAGCGCCGCGATCGGCGGCAGGGCGAGGCGCGCCGGGGGCGTGGTGATGTCGGGACCGGTCGCCGAAACGACGCGGAACTGCATCACCTGACCGGTGCTGCGGCGCTCGGCCGGATCCTCGTCCGGCTCGCCCTTGTAGGGCGCGTCCGGCCCGAGATTGCGCAGCGTGACGCGGCTGCCCGCCGCGAGGCGCGAGAAGTCGACGATCAGATCGGCGCGCTCGGCCGGTGCCAGCAGCACGTCGCGCAGCTTCACGGGCGCGCGCAGGAAGCCGCCCTCGGTGCCGATCTGCCAGACCTCCACCTTGGGGTCGGCGAAGCGCAGGATCAGGACCCGCGCATTGCAGGCGTTGAGGACGCGCAGCCGGTAGCGTCGCGGCTCGACCTCGCAGCGCGGCCAGGCGCGGCCGTTGACCACCATCACGTTGCCGAGGAACTCCGGCACCCAGATCGGCGCCACGTCGGAGGCCGGGATGAACGGCCCGGCATAGCCGTCGAACAGCCGCCGGCTGTCCGGGTAGTAGAGCGAGCCGTCGGCGTTGAACGAGCGGTCGGTGATGGCGAGCGGGATCTCGAGTGCGCCTGCCGGCAGCACCGCGGTCGTACCGTCCCCGGCGACGCGCGGATGGTCGGCCGGGTCGTCGCTGCGGATCAGATAGAGGCCGGCGAGGCCGGCATAGACGTTGAGCCGGGTCAGGCCGAGCGTGTGGTCGTGATACCAGAGCATCCCGGGGCGCTGGCTGTTGGGATAGCGGAAGGTGACGCGGCCCGCCCCCCAGTCGCTGCGGCCCGACTTCGCCCAGAAAAAATCGTACCAGGTGCCGACCGGCGCGAATCCGTCGGGCAGGTCGACGGCGTCGGGCAGCACCCAGGCCTCCGGATAGCCGTCGCTCCAGTCCTCCACGGCCTCCATGCCGTGCACGTGGGTGACCAGCGGCACCGGTCCCCGGTAGGGCCCTGGCGTCGTCTCGAAGGTCGGGCGGGTGTCGCGGCGGCCGCCCGGATTGGCCCAGTGCAGCGTCGGGTCGACCGGCAGGAGATGCGGCCGGAAGCGCCGTTCCGCCGTCATCAGGTCGTTGATCCAGGTGATCTCGATCGGGGTGCCGCGTGTCGCCTCGATGGTCGCGGCCGGCGTGGCGAAGCTGTCGTCCCGGCCCTCGGCGCCGTAGCACCAGAGGGTCGTCCGGCCGAAGGGCGGCGGCAGCATCTGCTGCCGGTGCTGGCGCGCCGCGATCCGGTAGGCGTTCGGCCCGGACCGCGGCATCGGCTTCGGCACGGCGAGCGGCAGCGCGAACCGCTCGACCCGGTCGATCCGCAGGGTGCCGCCCATCACCGGCCCGGCGATCGCGCGCGATCGGCCGAAAGGATCCTGGACGAACAGGCTGAGCGAGATCCCGGCCCCATAGGCGAGGAAGGCACGGCGATCGATCGGCATGGCATGCTCCGGCTGTCCGACGACCTGATCATATGCAGCTGACCGTATGCGATTGCGGCGCAGAGCGAAAGCCGGGTGCGGCGTTGCGGCGTGCGGTGTCGCAGGCCGGTCACCCGCCGTGCTCACTCCTCGTCGAACCAGCCCTGCTCGGCGTCCTCGTGGCAGGCCTTGCAGTCGCCGCGGAACTTGGCGCCCTTGCGGGCGAGCGTCGCCGGCGCGACCCGGTCCTTGCGTTCGTGCTTGCGGGTCCACCACGGCAGCTCGGTGATGCGGGCCGGCGTCACCTCGGGCGGCAGCTTGCGCATCATCTTGCTGTTGCGCCCGGCGGCGTCGGCCGCGTTGGCGGCGAGATACGCCGCGATGCGGTCGGTCGTCGCCTGGTCGAGCGCGGCGTTGTCGCCGAAGTGATTTGATAGGTTCGCCGTCATGGCGCGCCAGGAGCGGGCCGGCAGGAGCCCGGCCGGATAGACCAGATGGCAGGCGCCGCATTCCGCCTTCACGACCGGGTCGCGCACCGGGTCCAGCCGCAGCCCGTCGGCGACCAGCGGGCTCGCGAGCGTCACCAGCACCGCGGCGGGGGCGCCGACCAGCACCAGCGGGCGCAGGATCCACATCCATTTGTCCGACATCGAGGTCATCTCACTGGCCGATCAGGAAGGCGACGAGATCCGCCCGCTCGGCGGCCGTGCAGTCGCGGCCGAGCACGTCGGGACAGTTCCGGCGGAACCACTTGTCCACGGTGGCCGGATCCGACAGGCGGGTCGGCACCACCGAGGGGGCGAGCGGCTCGATCGTCTTGCCGGCGCGCGCCTGGCCGGCGCGGGCGAGGTTCGTCGTGTGGCACGACGTGCAGGACGGCGTGTCGGGCTTGCCGGCGGCCGGGCTGCTCATGAACAGCACGCGGCCGCGCTCGGGCGACGGCGCGAAGCCGGTCTCGGTGGTGCGCGCGGCGGTGACGGCTCGGTCCAGCACGGCGCGCTGGGCGGCGCCCGGCTGGGCGAGGCTCGGCGCGGCCAGGCCGGCGAGCAGCAAGGCCGCGGTCACCTGAAGCGCGGGCACGCGGCGGCTGGCGACCGGCGCGGTGCGCCGGCCGGACGAAGGTCCGGTCATGGGTCGTCTCCTGGATCGTCGGTCGGTCGACTGCGCGGCGGATCAGCCGTGGCGCGGCGTGCCGAACGGCAGCATGCGGGCGATGGCGCCGTCCTTCAGCATCGTGTGGTGGACGATCGCGGCGACAGCGTGCACGCCGGCCAGGACGACGATCAGGTTGGCGCCGATCTCGTGCATCTCGCCGAGCCGGTGGGCGAGGTCGCGGTCCGGCCCGATCAGCGGCGGCAGCGTGAACAGGCCGAAGAAGCCGACCGTGCGGCCCTTCGCCCACACCATCGCCATGCCGGCGATCGGCACGATGAACAGGAGGAGATAAAGGCTCAGATGCATGGCCTTGGCGGCCATCTGGACGAGCGGGGCGCCGGGGATCGGGGCGGGCTGCGGCGCGGCGATGCGGCGCGCGAGGCGCAGCACCGTGAAAGTCAACACCAGGAGGCCGACCGCGATGTGGGTGGAGATGAGCTGCGTCTTGGCGGCGCCGCGCGGCATGTCGTCCATCAGCTGGCCGCTGACGAACGCACCGGCGACGGCGATCAGGGTCAGCCAATGGAGGGCCTGGGTGAAGGTGTCGTAGCGAAATCTGTCGGCGGCGATGGGCGGCGTGGTCATGATGCGGCATCCCGATCTGCTTCAGGAACAATGCCGCCTTGTCGCACGCGCCGGCTGACGCGCTTCTGACCCGCGCCGTCAGGCTCCCGTCAGCGACCGTCTTGCGGGATCGCGGCCCGCGGCAGATGGACGGCGGCCGTCATGCGGCCGGGCTCGGTCGGGCCGAGCCGCAGCGCGCCGTTCCAGGCGTCGGCGATGTCGGCCGCGATGGCGAGGCCGAGCCCGGTGCCCGGGCCGGTGTCGATGCGGCCGCCACGGGTGAGCGCCTGCGGCACCAGGGCGGCCGGGATGCCGGGGCCGTCGTCGACCACCCGCACCACCACGTCGCCGTCCTCGGCGGCCGCCGTGACGGCGACGCGCTCGCGGGCGTGGCGGGCGGCGTTGTCGACGAGGTTGCCGAGGATCTCGGCGAGGTCGTCGGGCGCGATGCGGGCGGCGAGCTGCGGATCGATCGCCACCTCCCAGTCGAGCGCGTCGCCCGTCGGGGTGCGGCGGACGACGTCGACGACGCGCTGCGCCACCGCGCCGACTGGCGCCGCCGCGTCGGCGGCGACCGCGGTCCGCCGGGCGCGCGCGAGCTCGCGCTCGACGTGGCGCCGCATCGTCTCGCCGATCAGGTCGAGGTCGGCGGCGATCGCCGTCTCGCCCTTCTGCTTCAGGCGGTCGATGTCGCCGGCCAGCACCTGCAGCGGCGTCTTGAGCCCGTGAGCGAGGTCGGCGGCGCGCGCCCGCGCCGTCTCGAGCTGGCGGTCGCGCTGGTCGAGCAGCCCGTCGACCTCGGCGGCGAGCGGCCGCACCTCGTCCGGAAAAGCAATGCCGAGCCGCTCGGTGCGGCCGGAGCGGATCGCGGCGAGGCGCGCCTGCACGGCGGCGAGCGGGGCGAGACCGACCCGCACCTGAACGGCCGAGGCGATCACCAGGAGCAGCGCGACCAGCGCCAGGAACGGCAGCAATTCGCTGGTGAACTCGGCCCGGGCGGCGGCGAGGTCGGCGGCGTCGCGCCCGACCACCAGCCGCACCGTGGCGCCGCCGAGCCGCGCCGGAAGCACGACGCGGCGTTCGACCGCCATCAGCTGCGTGCCGCCCGGCCCGGCGATGCGATGGCGATGCACGGTGCCTTCCCCCGGCTCGTCCGCGGGCGGCGTCAGCTCGAAGTCCCACAGCGAGCGTGAGCGGTCGAGGAGGCCGCCGGGCTCCTGTGTCACCTGCCAGTAGAGGCCGGACAGCGGCTTCTCGAAGCGGGGATCGTCGGGCGGATCGGCGACGACGAGCTTGCCGTCGGCGTCGCGGTCGATGCCGGCGGCGAGCCGGTCGAGCAGCACGACGAGCTCGTCGGTCATGCCGCGCTCGGCATGGCGCTCGAACAGCACCGACAGGCCGAAGGCGGCGACGCCGAGCGCGACCAGGACCGACACGGCTCCGGCGACGAGCAGGCGGAGCCGGAGCGAGCCGGCGATCACGAGGTCGCCTCCTTGCCCTCGCCGATGCGGTAGCCGAAGCCGCGCCGCGTCTCGATGGCGTCGGCGCCGAGCTTGCGCCGCAACCGCATCACCAGCGCCTCGAGCGCGTTGGCGTCGCGGGCGTCGTCGGTGCCGTAGAGCTGGTCGATCAGCTCGTGCGGCGGCACGACGCGATCCTGGTGGAGCGCCAGGTAGGCGACCAGCCGATACTCCAGCGGCGAGAGAGTCACCGGGACGCCGCGGACCAGCACCCTCATGTCGCGCGGGTCGACGGTGAGCGGGCCGGCCGTGATGACGGCGGTGCCGATGCCGGCGGAGCGGCGGATCAGGGCGCGGGCGCGGGCGACCAGCTCCTCCATGCGGAACGGCTTCGGCAGGTAGTCGTCGGCGCCGGCGTCGATGCCCTCGACCCGCTCGGCCCAGGTGCCGCGGGCAGTGAGGATCAGCACCGGCGTCTGCCGGCGGTTGGCGCGCCAGCGCTTGAGCACGGCGAGGCCGTCGAGCCGCGGCAGGCCGAGATCGAGGACGACCAGGGCGTAGTCCTCGGTGTCGCCCTTGAACCACGCCTCCTCGCCGTCGGCGACCACCTCCACGACGCCGCCGGCGGCGGTCAGCGCCGCGGCGATGTCGCGGGCGATGCGGGGCTCGTCCTCCACCACCAGGATGCGCATCGCTCGTCGTCCTTTCGGTGCTCGTCCTCAGTCGTCGTCCGCGACCGGCTTGCCGGTCAGGGCGTCGACCTTCGCCTCGACCAGCTTGCCGTCGGGGCGAAGCGCCTTGACCTCGTAGACAATGCGACCGTGGCAGTGCTCGAGCTCGACGTCGATGGCCTGACCGCCGAGCTCCTTCTCGATCACGGGCAGCAGCTCGGCGAGCGGTTTCGCGCGGCCCTCGGACAGCGCCTTGAGGGCGCAGTCGTGGTCGCCGCGCTGGCGCCGCCGCCGGCCTTCTCCGCGCCCTTCGCCGCGCCCGCGGCCGGCCCAGGGCGGCGGGCCGCCGCCCCACGGCGGCCCGTCGCCACGCTGGGCGAGGGCGGGAGACGCACCGGTGAGAAGGGCGAGACCGGCGAGGACGAGGGATCGGCGGGGGAGGGTCATCGCGGCAGTCTCGTCGCGTCGTCCTGACGGGCGCCTGACGGGCCGCGTCAGACCCGGATCAGCCGCCCCGTGCGACACTCGCAGCCGATCGGGAGCTTTGTCCCGACCGGAACTCAGGAGGACGACATGATAACGGCTCGCACGATCGTCGTCGCGGTCGCGTTGCTCGCGGCCGGCACGCTCGCGGCCGATGCGCAGGGCTGGGGCCAGGGTCAGGGGTACGGACCGGGCTGGGGCCAGGGTCAGGGGTACGGACCGGGCTGGGGCCGAGGGTATGGTCAAGGCTACGGTCCCGGCTACGGCCGCGGTCCCGGCTGGCGGCAGGCCGCCGGTCCGTGCGCGGCCGGCCAGAACACCCCCGGCTGCTGGCGCGTGCAGAATCCCGACAAGCACGCCGCCTGCTTCAAGGAGGCGGACGCGAAGGGCCTGCGCGCCGGCCCGCGCCGCACCTTCATGGCCGAGTGCATGACCAAGTAGCCCGACACCCGTCCGGGACGGCGGCCGAACCGCCGCCCCGGGCGTGACGTCACGGCGCCCCGGGGCGCGACGTCACGAAGGGGCATCCGGCCGCCTCGGCGTCAGCGGACCCGGTAGGCGCCGTGGCAGCCGGCGCATTGCGTCGTGATGGCGGCGATGCCGGTCATCAGCGATTTCCAGCCGGCGGCGTCGGGCGGATCCGCCACGGTCTGGGTGACGCGGGCGAAATCGTCGGCGGCGCGGTGGAACGCGAAGCCCATCTCGCGGAACTCGGCCGGCATGTGGCGCCCGATCCCGAGCCCCTGGCCGATCGCCATCTCCTTGCGGGCGAGGGCGCCGGCCTCCTTGACGCGGCCGCTGCCGACCAGCTGCAGCACCTGGTCGAGCGTCGTCATGTGGGTCCGCATGTGCTCCAGGAAGGTCTGCCGCACGTCCGCCGGCAGATCGATCAGCAGGCGCGGGTCGTCGCTCTCCGGCGCGGCCCGGACCGCCGCCATCGTCGTCGCCAGCAGGGCGAGGCCCGCCAGGAGCCCTGCCGCGAGCGTCGCCGTCGTGCCGCCCCGTCGTGTCGTGCCGCTTCGTGTCATCGGTCGTCTCCGTCGTGATGGTCGCCACGCAGCCTGCACGCGCGCAGCTGACCGCGCCCTGACGGCGCCGCGTCGGCACGCTTCCTTAACCACGATCTCAGATGCGCGCTCGCACCCCACGGAACCTCAGGCGCCCTTAACGGCCGGCCCGCTAGACCACCAACTCGGACTAGCCTGAGCCGTCTCCGGTCGAGAGCTCGCCCACGATGTCGCCTGCCGCGATACCGCCGAACGAAACCGAACGACTCGCCGCCCTGCGCCGCTGCGCCGTGCTCGACACCGCGCCGGAGGAGAGCTTCGATCGCATCACTCGCCTGGTGACGCTGCTGACCGGCGTGCCGGTCGCCGTGATCAGCTTCGTCGACCGCGACCGCCAGTGGTTCAAGTCGCGCATCGGCCTGACCACGACCGAGACCTCGCGCGAGGTCGCGTTCTGCGCCCACGCGATCCTGGGCGACGAGCCGTTGATCGTCGAGGATGCGCGGCGCGATCCGCGCTTTCACGACAACCCGCTGGTGACGGCCGAGGACGGCATACGGTTCTACGCGGGCGCGCCGATCCGCACCGCCGAAGGCTTCAATGTCGGCGTGCTGTGCGCCATCGACCGGGTGCCGCGCCGGCTCGGCGCCAAGCGGATCGCGGCGCTGCGCGAGCTCGCCGCCATGGTGGCGACCGAGCTCGCGCTGCGCGTGGCCAACCAGCGTCTGGCCGGCGAGCTCGTCGCCCGCGTCAAGGTCGAGAGCGGGCGGGCGCTGGTGCGGCAACGCCTGCAGGACCTGCTCGAGACCGCCACCGACTGGCTGTGGGAGACCGACGCCGAGCACCGCTTCGTCTACGTCTCCCACCCGATGCCAGCCGGCGTCGCCGGCGGCGCCTTCCTGGGCCGCACCCGGCGCGAGCTCGCCGGCGGCCATCCCGCCGACCCGCTGTGGTCGCGCCACCTCGCCGACCTCGACGCCCACCGGCCGTTCCGGGCGTTCCGCTATGCGATGCCGCGGGCCGACGGCGCCACCAGCCATCTGGAGACCAGCGGCAAGCCGATGTTCGACCGGGCCGGCCGGTTCGTCGGCTATCGCGGCACCGGGCGCGACGTCACCGCGATGGTCGAGTCCGAGAGCGCGATGCGGGCCATGAGCGCCAAGCTGCACGCCCTGCAGGCGTCGGGCGTCATCGGCGTGATCACCTGCGAGGGCGACCGCATCGTCGACGCCAACGACGAGTTCCTCCGCATCGTCGGCCACGACCGCGCCGACGTCGACGCCGGCCGGCTGACGTGGTCGCGGGTCGCCCCGCCGAGCCTGCACATGGTCGAGGACGACGCCCCGTCCGGACCGGCCGGATCGTTCCATCGCCTCTGCCTGCACCGCAGCGGCGCCCGGGTGCCGGTCTCGATCAGCTCCTTTACGCTCGACGGCGCGGCCGGCCAGTGGATGGCGCTGGTGCAGGACGTGAGCGAGCAGAAGGCCCGCGAGGCCCAGATCCGCGACCTCGCCTATCGCGACACGCTGACCGGGCTCCTGAACCGGCGCTCCTTCAACGAGCAGCTCGCCCGCCACCTCGCCCCGGGCCGCGACGGCACACGACGTGGCGGCGCCCTCGTCGTCCTCGACCTCGACAACTTCAAGGACGTCAACGACGCGATCGGTCACGACGCCGGTGACGCCCTGCTGCAGACGATCGCCCACCGTCTGCTCCAGGCCACCGGGGACGAGGACGTCGTGGCGCGTCTCGGCGGCGACGAGTTCGCCGTCGTGCTGGTCGACGTCGACGCGCCGCAGGAGATCGAGCGGCGCGCCCGGCGCCTCCTGGAGGTGCTGAGCCAGCCGGTGCGCCACCGCGACGAGACCCTCCATCCGAGCGCCAGCGTCGGGGTGACGCGCTTCCCGCAGGACGGCGACGACGCCGCCGAGCTCCTGAAGAACGCCGACGTCGCGCTCTACCGCGCCAAGGCGGCCGGCCGGCGCTCGGTGTCGTTCTTCGATCCCGGCATGATGGACGGCGCGATCGCCCGGCTGAAGCTGCTCAACGAGGTGCGGCTGGCCATGGCGGAGAACCAGTTCCGCCTCGCCTATCAGCCGGTCGTCCGGATGGACGGGCGCGGGCATTCCGGCTTCGAGGTGCTGATCCGCTGGCTGCATCCGCGCCGCGGGCTGCTCGGCCCCGGCGAGTTCCTCGACGCCATGGAGGGCGCCGGCCTGCACGGCTGGATCGCCCGCTTCGTCATGGAGACGGCTGCCCGGCAGGCGCGCGGCTGGCTCGACCACGGGCGCGATCCCGGCACCATCGGGGTCAACATGTCGGGCAGCCAGATCCGGGCGGACGGCTTCGCCGACGACATGCTGGCCGTGCTGGCGACCTGGCGGGTCGCGCCGCGGCGGATTGTCCTCGAGGTCACCGAGCAGGTCGTCATCGCCGAGGACCCGCGCATCGCGGCGGCGCTCGCGCGATTGCACGACGCGGGCATGCGCATCGCGCTCGACGATTTCGGCACCGGCTACTCGTCGCTCGCGCATCTGCGGCGCTTCCCGGTCGACGTGCTGAAGATCGATCGCTCCTTCGTGACCGACATCGGCACCGACGCCGGCGACACCGCGATCACCCGCGCCATCGTCAACCTCGCCCACAGCCTCGATCTCGAGGTGGTGGCCGAGGGGATCGAGACCGAGGCGCAGTTCGCGCGGCTTGCGGCGCTCGGTTGCGATCTCGGTCAGGGCTTCCTGCTCGGCCGGCCGCTGTCGGCCGAGGCGGCGACCGAATGGCTCGGCGGCGTCCCCGGGCGGGCCACCGCGATCGGCTGAACGCCGACCACACCGCTTCGTCGTGCGGGGCCGCCGCAGCGGTGCCCCCGATCGACCGGACCGGCCGGACCGCCCGCGATTGCGGTAACATGGAACGGTTCCGGGCTTGCCGCGTTGAGCAGTCACCACTGGCCAGGAGAACCGTCATGCAAGCCATGCCCGATACCGCGCCGGGAGCGTCGCCGGAGACGTGCCCGACCCTGCAGGTGCTCGCCGCGCGCTGGTGGCTCGTGCTGCTGCGCGGCGTCGTCGCCATCCTGTTCGGCGTGCTGGCCTTCGCCTGGCCCGGCCTGACGATCCTCACGCTCGTGGTGTTCTACGGCGCCTTCGCGTTCGCCGACGGCATTCTGGCGATCGGCGGCGCCATCGCCGGCAAAGGGCCGACCTCGGCGCGCTGGTGGCTGGTGCTGTCGGGCGTGCTCGGCCTCGCGGTCGGCGCCATCGCGTTCGTCGCGCCCGGGGTCGTCGCCGTGGCGCTGCTGATCTTCATCGCCGCATGGTCGATCGCGCTCGGGGTGATGCAGATCGTCGCCGCGATCCAGCTCCGCAAGGAGATCGAGCACGAGTGGCTGTTGATCCTCTCCGGCATCGTCTCGGTGCTGTTCGGCGGCATCCTCTTGTTCCAGCCGGTCGCCGGCGCGCTCGCGGTCGTGTGGATGATCGCCGCCTATGCGATCGTCTCCGGCATCCTCTACATCGCCTGGTCGTTCCGCCTGCGCGCCTGGAACGCCAAGCGCACCGCCGCCGGCGCGACGGCGTGAGCAGGGCGCACGACGTCTCTAATCGCTGATCGTGGGCCACGGTCGCGTGCCCCGGACAAGGCGCATCGGGCCGCAGGTCCGATGCGCCGCAGAGCCGGGGCCCAGGGGCGCCACAGGTGGCGCCTCGTATTGATCGCCCTGGGTCCCGGTTCGCGTCGCGACGCGACGCGCCCGGGACACGAGGCCTCGTCCCGGGGCGTTCAGCCTCGGTCTCGACAGAACGAGTCCCTAAAAGCTCTCGCCGACCAGGATGCGCGCCTTGGCGCTGGTCGCCACCTTGCCGTCCGCCATCAGGATGCGGCCGCGCAGGACGACGACGTCGCTCTTGAGGTGCGGCGCCTCCGTGACGGTGTCGACGCTCCATTCGAGCGTGATCGTCTCGCCGGCCGGGATCGGGACGTGGAACCGGAACGAGATGTCGTGACCGATCACGGCGCCCTTGGCGGCGTAGTGGCTGGCGAGAAAGCCCATCAGCTGCGCCGCCATCTGCGGCCCCGACACGATCGGCACCTTGTAGCGGGTGCCGGCCGCGAACTCGGCATCGTGATGCAGCGGGTTGGCGTCACCCGCCATCTTGGCGAAGGCGCTCGCCTCGGCGAAGCTGACCGCGAAGGTGGTCGAGAAGGTCTCGGTCGGGTCGACGCGCATGCCGGCAGCGATCACTCAGTACAGGGTGGCGTTCACACGCGCCGGATAGGCGTCGTCGAAGGGCGCGGCGGCGATCCGGCCCTGCGAGCAGGCGGCGAGGATCTGGCCGGCGGTAGGCAGCGTGCCGCGCGCGACGCGCCGCTCCGGATCCCACAGGCGCGAGCGCACCAGCGCCTTCGAGCACTGGAAATACACCCGCTCGACCGTGACGACGATCACGGTGCGCGGCGCCTTGCCGTCCAGGCGGAAGCTCTCGGTCAGCGCCGGATCCGTGGAGATGACGGCGCGGCCGTTGACCCGCAGCGTCTCGTCGTAGCCCGGGATCATGAACAGGAGCGCGATGCGCGGATCCTCGATCAGGTTGCGCAGCGTGTCGATGCGGTTGTTGCCGCGCCGGTCGGGGATCAGCAGCGTCCTCTCGTCGGCGATGCGCACGAAGCCGGCCGGGTCGCCGCGCGGCGAGCAGTCGAGCCCGCCCGTGCCGCCGGTCGCGATCACCACGAAGGGCGCCGCCTCGATCAGGGCCCGGTAGGGCGCGACGAGGTGGTCGATCTCCTTGAGGATCGCGGCCTCGCCGGGAGCGTCGTAGAGCGCCTCGAGCACCGCGAGGCTGGTGACGGTGTGGTCGGCGCTCGCGGTGTCGGTCACGGTGCTCCCTTTCCGGCCGATCAGAACGGCCCGCGCGAGGCGATGCTGTCGATCACCGCGTTCAGCTCGCGGATGCGGGTCGCGTAGACGCGCGACAGGCAGCCGATGTCGGTGCCGCAGGCCTCGCGGGTCCTGATGAAGGCGCGCTGCGCGTCCTGCATGTCGCCGCGCTGGCCCATGGCGACGAGCCCGGTCGCGACCCCGTAGATCGCCGCCATGCGGGCCTCGTCCTGGCCGAGCGCGTAGTTGCTGCAGATCGTGCGGTCGGCCGGCGTCGTCGCCTTGGCGCAATCGATCGGCGAATAGTCGATCGCAGCGGCGGGCGACGCCGCGCCGATCAGCGCGACGATGCCCAATACGAGCAAACGAGGTGCGAGCAAGCGAGGTGCGAGCAAACGAGCCTTCAACGGAGCCTCCTCAGGCGGCGAGAAGCCGCCGCCCATCGTGGCCCGTGACGATCACGTCGACAATGCGTCCCGGCGCGCCGCCCGAGATTTTGACCGGCGTGAACTGCTCGGTGCGGCCCGTCGTGCCGGTCTCGATCAGCACGGCCCGCCGCTGGCCGATCTCGTTTTGCAGATGCTGGAGAAGAAGCGCGTCGCCCTTCTGGCGCAGCCGCATGGCGCGCTCCTTCACGACGCGGCCGTCGACCGGCGGCATGCGGGCGGCCGGCGTGCCGGGCCTGGCCGAGAACGGGAAGACGTGCAGATAGGTGAGGCCGCAGGCGTCGACGAGATCGAGCGAGTTCTCGAACATCGCCTCGGTCTCGGTCGGAAAGCCGGCGATGATGTCGGCGCCGAACACGACGTCGGGCCGCAGCCGCCGCACGTCGGCGCAGAAGTCGATGGCGTGCTGCCGCGCATGCCGGCGCTTCATGCGCTTGAGGATCATGTCGTCGCCGGCCTGCAGCGACAGATGCAGATGCGGCATCAGCCGCTTCTCCTCGGCGAGTGCGATCATCAGGTCGTCGTCGGCCTCGACCGAGTCGATCGAGGAGAGGCGCAGGCGCGGCAGCTCCGGCACGGCGGCGAGCACGCGGCGCACCAGCGTGCCGAGCCGCGGACGCTCGGGCAGGTCGGCCCCGTAGCTGGTGATGTCGACGCCGGTCAGCACCACTTCGGCGTGGCCGTTGAGGGCGAGGCGGCGCACCTGGGCGATCACGTCCTCGGTCGCGACCGAGCGCGAATTGCCGCGGCCGAACGGGATGATGCAGAAGGTGCAACGGTGGTCGCAGCCGTTCTGCACCTGGACGAAGCCGCGGGCGCGCCCCTCGATGCCGTCGATCGCCGGCGCCGCACCGCTGCTTACCGCCATGATGTCGTCGACGGCGGCCATGTCGGCCGTATCGACGGCGCCGCCCGCGAAGACCGCGCGGGTCTGCGCCCAGGCGTCGTCCGACAGCTTCTCGGTGTTGCCGAGGACGCGGTCGACCTCGGGCATGGCGACGAAGGTCGCCGTCTCGGTCTGGGCCGCGCAGCCGGTGACGACGACGCGGGCGTCCGGGTTCTCGCGCTTGAGTTTTCTGATGGCCTGACGGGTCTGGCGAACGGCTTCGCCCGTCACGGCGCAGCTGTTCACCACCACGGTGTCCGACAGCCCGGCCGCCTCGGCGCGGCGGCGGATCGCCTCCGACTCGAAGGCGTTGAGCCGGCAGCCGAACGTGACGACGTCGACGCTCATCGCCCGGCCGCTCCGCCGGCCGTCGCGGCGCCAGTGGTCGCGATACCGGTCACGTCCTTGGCGAACAGGGCCGGGTCGAAGCGGCCGTGCCGCTCGTACGCGACCGGGCCGGTCATCAGCACGTGGTCGTCGCGCTCGCGCCAGTCGATGATCAGGTCGCCGCCCGGCAGGGTGACGCGCACGCGCCGCCCGGTGCGACCGGTGCGGGCCGCCGAGACGGCCGTGGCGCAGGCGGCCGAGCCGCAGGCCTTGGTGAGGCCGGCGCCGCGCTCCCAGGTGCGCATCGTCAGATGGTCCGGGCCGGTCACGGCGGCGAGCGTGATGTTGGCGCGGTCCGGGAAGATCGGATGGTTCTCCAGCAGCGGGCCGATCTTGCCGAGATCGTAGGCCCACGGGTCGTCGACCCAGAACACCGCGTGCGGGTTGCCCATGCTGGCGACCGAGGGCGAGTGCAGGATCGGCGCGTCGATCGGCCCGATCTGCAGCTCGATCGCGCGGGTGTCGCGGAACTCCTCGGCGAGCGGGATGTCGCGCCAGCCGAACTTCGGGGCGCCCATGTCGACCGTGGAGACCAGCGGCGCCTCGCCCTTCCAGGCGTTGATGATCCCGGCCCGCGTCTCGAAGGTCAGCGTCGTCTTGCCGGTGTCGGCGAACACGATGTCGGCGACGCAGCGCATGCCGTTGCCGCAGGCGCCGGCCTCCGAGCCGTCGGTGTTGTAGATGCGCACGAACGCGTCGGTGCCGGGCGTGCGGGCCGGATAGAGCACCATGAGCTGGTCGAACGGCGCCCCCTCGGGGCTCGCCGCGGCGCGCGCCTCGGCGGCCGTGAGCGTCTCCGGCCGGTCGCGCAGGTCGACGACGACGATCTCGTTGCCGAGGCCGTTCATCTTCACATAGGGGTGGTCGGCGAGCGCGCTCATCGGGAGGTCGGATGTCGGGGGAGCTGTCGGTTGGTCTCGGTCCGGCGCCTTATATGGGATTTTCGCATGCCTTGACCAGCGGCGGGCTTCTTCGCGGGGGGCGCGGCGGGACCCGGCGGCCGGCCACAGCGTTGGGCTTCCGTTCATCCGGCCCGTGCTCTATCCGTTTCGGAACGCAGGATCGACAGGAGCATTCGATGCGACCTCGCCGTTTCGTCGCGACCCTCGCCGCGATCGCGGCGGCCGTGCTGTGGCAATCCAGCCTCGGCGTTGCGCAGGGGCAGGGCGGCACGCCCGCGAGCCCGCCGGCCGCGAGCCCGCCGGCCGTACCGGCTCCGACCGCACCAGCCCCCTCCACGTCGGCCCCGTCGACGCAAGCGCCTGCGGCGCCGGCTCAGGCGGCGCCCGGCACCCCGCCCGCCGCCGGCCAGGCTGGCGAGGTGTTCGGCGAGGACGTCACGATGCAGGCCCGGACGATCGTCCAGGTCAGCGGCAAAGCGAGCTGGGACCGCGCCTTCGAGGCGATCCAGGACGCGCTCAAGACCGTCTCGGCCTATCTGCAGAAGCAGAACCTGACGCCATCCGGCCCGGCCACGACCATCTACACCTCGACCGACGACAACGGCTTCACGTTCCGGGCCGGCTATCCGGTGGCGCAGGCGCCGAGCCCGGCGCCGACCGGCGACCTCGCGGTCGGCCAGACCCCGGCCGGCAAGGCGCTGAAATACGTCCACCGCGGCTCCTACGACTCGATGGACGCGACCTACGAGGCGATCACCAACCAGCTCGACGACAAGAACCTCGACGCCCAGGACCAGTTCGTCGAGGTCTACGTCACCGACCCGCTGACGACCCCCGAGGACAAGCTGGTGATCGAGGTCTTCGTGCCGCTGCGGTGACCTTCGTCCTCGTCCTGAGGCGCCCGCGAAGCGGGCGTCTCGAAGGACGTGGCCCCCTCAGTCCGCGTGGTTCGGAGGCCGCATGGTTCGAGACGCGGACCTACGGTCCCCTCCTCACCATGAGGGCAGGAGGGAGCCGGGGTGCGTCGTCCCTAAAGCTCCCACGCCTCGCCGGGCGCCAGCACCCTGAACCGCTCGTCCGGAATCTCCGCCGCCGCGCAGGCGGCGCGCAGATCCTTCACCGGGGCGTCGATCGCCTCGTCGGTCAGCTTGAAGGTGCCGTGGTGGTGGGCGAGCGCCAGCTCGGCGCCGCAGTCGGCCAGCGCCTGAACGGCCTCGTCCGGGTTCATGTGCTGGTCGCGCATGAACCAGCGCGGCTCGTAGGCGCCGATCGGCAGGATGGCGAGCCGGAACGGCCCGTAGCGGTCGCGCGCCTCGCGGAACCGGAAGCCGTCGCCATAGCCGGAATCGCTGACGTGGTAGAGGCGGCCCGCCGGCGTGTCGATGACGAAGCCGGCCCACAGGGTCTTGTTGCGGTCGAGGAGGCCGCGCGCCGACCAGTGCCGCAGCGGCACCAGCGTCACCGCCACGTCGGGCGACAGCTCGATCCGGTCGTGCCAGTCGTAGGCCTCGGCGACGATCGCCGGGTCGTGGTCGGCCATCACGGCGTCGTTGCCGAGCGGGGTGACGATGCGCGGCCGGTGGTCGGCCGCGAGCCGCGACAGGGTGTCGGCGTCGAGATGGTCGTAATGGCCGTGGGAGACCAGCACGGTATCGATTTTCGGCAGGTTCTCGAACGGGATGCCGGGATCGTTGACGCGCTTCGGCCCGGCGAAGCCGACCGGCGAGGCGCGCTCCGACCACACCGGGTCGATCAGGATGTTGTGGCCGCCGGTCTGCAGCAGGAAGCTCGCATGGCCGACATAGCCGATGCGCAGGCGCGGCCCGGTCACCCGGGCCGGCGGCGTGTCGACATGCGGGCTCGGCGCCCAGTCGGGCCAGTCGGCCGAGCCGCCGCGCGACCCCCACCAGCGCACCAGGTCGGTGACGCTCTTCGGCGCCGCCCCGTGCGGGTCGCGGAACACCGTGCCGTCGAAATGGTCGGAGACCGGGCCTTCGTAGAAGCGGGCGGCGCGGGCGCGCGCCCCGAACAGGACGGCGGCGGCCGCGGCCACCAAGCCGGTCGATCCGAACAGCAGGCCTCGACGGGTGGACGGCACGTTCCTATCTCTCTCTATACGGGGCCACCGCGATACTGCTCGCCGGCCCCTGGGACCGGGCGGCGGAGCGGCTGACGGTACTTAGGCGGTCCACCGGTCGGGACAAGGCGCGGCAGCCTGCCGCGTCGCTTTGGTTCGCATGATCTTGTCCGAAAACCGGGTTCCACTTTTCGGGATCATGCGCGCATCCGGGAGGTACCAAATGTCCGAGTTGACGCGCGACCAGGTGGTGTCGGCGGTTCATCCGGTCGACGACGCGATCGTCGCCGAGATCATCGCCACCGGGGCGAGCGAGGCCGATCTCGCCGCGGCCTGCGCCTTCGTGGCGCGCGAGTTCCGGTCGCACGAGGGCCGCGACGTGCCGCTCGGCACCATCGGCCAGGTGATCTCGATCCTGGAGCGGGTCGGCGCCCGTCCGCTGCGCGGCTCGCCGCTCGGCGAGGCCGGGTCGACCATGGAGTAGGGGCACGGAATCCGTGTCCCGGACGCGCGTAGCGCGAGCCGGGACCCAGGGTGACGCGGCAAAGCTCCCGCCGAGAGGCCCCTGGGTCCCGGCTCTGCGGCGCGCCGCGCCTGCGGCCCGGCGCGCCTTGTCCGGGACACGGGCCGTGCTCGAGGGCGAAAAGTGGAACGCCGTCGGACGTCTGCGGTCGATTTGACTTCGCTTCGCCCCGCGGAGTAGTGTCCCGCGCTCTCGACATCTGCCGAGAACGACATCAACCGACCGGTCCCGCGAGGCCGGAGGCCAACGCCCGACAGCGCGATGCGCCCTCGGGCGCCACACGTGTTTGGGTCTTGCCTCTCCGCGGGGGAGGTCCAACGGGACGGACGGACGCATGTTCGACGGTCTTTCCGACAAGCTCTCCGGCATCCTCGACCGGCTGACCCGGCGTGGCGCGCTGACTGCGTCCGACGTCGACGCGGCTGCGCGAGAAGTCCGCCGCGCCCTGCTCGAGGCGGACGTCGCCCTCGACGTGGTGCGCGGCTTCATCGAGAAGCTGAAGGAGCGCGCCGTCGGGGTCGAGGTGATCAAGTCGGTGACGCCCGGCCAGATGGTCGTGAAGATCGTCCACGACCAGCTCATCGAGACGCTCGGGGCGACGGCCGATCCGATCGACCTGAACGCGCCCGCGCCGGTGCCGATCATGATGGTCGGCCTGCAGGGCTCGGGCAAGACGACCACCTCGGCCAAGATCGCCCGGCGCCTGACCGACACGATGAAGCGCAAGGTCCTGATGGCCTCGCTCGACACCCGTCGGCCGGCCGCCCAGGAGCAGCTCGCGGTGTTGGGCACCCAGGTCGGCGTCGACACGCTGCCCATCGTCGCCGGCCAGACGCCGGTGCAGATCGCCCGCCGGGCGCTCGATGCGGGCCGGCTCGGCGGCTACGACGTGGTCATCCTCGACACCGCCGGCCGCACCACCCTCGACGAAGCCATGATGATCGAGGTCGCCGAGGTGAAGCAGGCGGCGACCCCGCACGAGGTGCTGCTGGTCGCCGACGCGCTCACCGGCCAGGACGCCGTCAATCTCGCCCGCGCGTTCGACGAGCGGGTCGGCCTCACCGGCATCGTGCTGACCCGCGTGGACGGCGACGGCCGCGGCGGCGCCGCGCTGTCGATGCGGGCCGTCACCGGCAAGCCGATCAAGCTGATCGGCGTCGGCGAGAAGCTCGACGCGCTGGAAGACTTCCATCCGAGCCGGATCGCCGACCGCATCCTCGGCATGGGCGACATCGTCTCGCTGGTCGAGAAGGCCGCCGCGACGATCGACGCCGAGAAGGCGCGGCGCACCGCCGAGCGGATGCGCAAGGGCCAGTTCGATCTCAACGACCTGCGCGAGCAGCTCGAGCAGATGCTCAAGATGGGCGGCCTCGGCGGCATGATGAGCATGCTGCCCGGCATCGCCCGCATGAAGAACCAGATCGCCGCCGCCAACATCGACGACACCATCGTCAAGCATCAGATCGCCATCATCCAGTCGATGACGCCGAAGGAGCGCCGCACCCCGGATCTCCTCAAGGCCAGCCGCAAGAAGCGCATCGCGGCCGGCTCCGGCACCAAGGTCGAGGAGATCAACCGGCTCCTCAAGATGCACCGGCAGATGGCCGACATGATGAAGCAGATGGGCTCGGGCAAGCGCGGACCGCTGGCCGGGCTCGCCAATGCGCTCGGCTTCGGCGGCGGCATGCCGAGCCCGGCCGATCTCGAGAAGCTCGCCGACCGGATGCCCGGCGTGCTCGGCAACATGCCGGGCGGGGCGCCGCCCGGCCTGCCGGGTTTCCCGGGCGCGCCCCCCGGGCTGCCCGGCGTGCCGCCCGGCATTCCGGAGGTGGCGCCTGCGAAGGGCGACGCCAAGCCGGAGGCCGGCAAGGACGCGCCGGCCGCGAAGCCACCGCTGCCGGGTCTTCCCGGCGGCATGCCGCGCTTCACCGGCCTGCCGGGGCTCGGCGGCAAGATGCAGAATTTCCCGGGCTTCGGGAAGAAGAAGTGAGGACCGTTACTTCACCGTCCGATTCTCGACGCCTCATGGTGAGGAGCGCTCCGCAGGAGCGCGTCTCGAACCATGTGGCCACCCCCGCCCTTCGAGACGGCTGCTTCGCAGCCTCCTCAGGACGAGGGTGGAGAGAGGCCGGTGTCGCCGCGACGCACGTGCAACTTCACCCCTGGCGCATCGGACCGACCGGGCGCTGAGAACAGACGAGAAGAGAAGGACTACGAGAATGTCTCTGCGAATCCGGATGGCCCGTGCCGGCACCAAGAAGCGCCCGTTCTATCACATCGTCGTCGCCGACTCACGCTCGCCGCGTGACGGCCGCTTCATCGAGCGCATCGGCTACTTCAACCCGCTGCTGCCGAAGGACCAGGCCGACCGTCTGAAGTTCGACCTCGACAAGGCGAAGGACTGGCTCGCCAAGGGCGCGACGCCGTCGGACCGCATCCTGCGCTTCCTCGACGAGGCCGGAATCCAGAAGCGCGAGCCGCGCAACAATCCCGAGAAGGCGATCCCGCGCAAGGAGCGCAAGGCGATGGCCGAGGCCAAGGCCAAGGCCGGCAAGTAAGCGGCGCGCCGCACCCGGCGCGTCAGAGCACGGCCGGTCGATCAGGGCATAGTCATTCCGGGGCGCGGCGAAGCCGCGAACCCGGAATCCAGCGGGAAACTCCAGGTCTGGGCTGGATTCCGGGTTCGGCGCAGTGCGCCGCCCCGGAATGACCTCGAACTGATCAGCCGGATCTCGTATCAGTCCGCGTCGCACGGGCCCGTCGAGGGCCGACCGGGGGAACTCAGATGCGCAAAGGTTCGCATCGCAGCGTGGTGGCGGGGCTCGTCTGCGCCGCCGCGTTCGCCGTCGCCGCCGTCTCGCCCGCCGTCGCCCAGGAGCGGCGCGGCGGTTCCGAGCCGACCGTCACGGTGCAGGGCCAGGGCCAGCACACGGCGAAGCCGAGCTTCGCCGCTCTCACGGTCGAGGTCGCGACCCCCGGCGACTCGCTCGACAAGGCGACGGCCGCTCACGAGGCCCGCGCCGCCCGCGCCGCCGAGACGCTGCAGAAGCTCGCGTCCGACGGCGTGACGGTGAAGCGGTCCGACTTCCGCCTCGCCCGCGACGTCGTGCGGCCGAAGCAGGAGCAGCCGGGCTACCGCGCCGTCACGGCGTTCGAGCTCGAGCTCAAGCCGGTCGATCGCGTCAACACGCTGGTCGGCCGCATCGCGTCGTCCGGCCTCTTCGAGGTCGGGCCGATCGGCTACCGGGCCGAGGACGCCCATGCGGGCCTCGACGAGGCGCGCCGCAAGGCGATCGCCGATGCGCAGGCCAAGGCCGAGGTGTTCGCGGCGGCGGCCGGCATGCGGCTCGTCGGGGTCGTCGCCATCGTGGAGGGCGGCGAGCCGGGCGCGCTGCGCGCCGAGATGGCGTCGGCGCGGTCGATGCAGATCACGCCGCCGGCGACGCTGACCTTCGATGCCTCCGCCACGGTGACGTGGCGGATCGGCCCGCGTTGAGATGCCGCCTCGTCCGGCACCCGGCGATCGCGTCTGCGTCGCCCGCATCGGGGCGCCGCACGGCGTGCGCGGCGAGGTGCGGCTGTGGTCGTTCACGGGCGACCCGTCGGCGGTCGCGGCCTACGGGCCGCTGACGGCGGCCGACGGGCGGGTGTTCGAGATCGCGTCGCTGCGGCCCGCCAAGGACTGCTTCGTGGCGCGGCTGAAGGGCGTCGCCGACCGCGACGCCGCGGAGGCGCTGCGCAACATCGACCTCTACGTGCCGCGTGAAAAGCTCGCGCCGGCCGGCGAGGACGAGTTCTATCACGCCGACCTGATCGGGCTTTCGGCCGTCGACACGGCGGGCGCCGAGATGGGCACCGTGATCGCGGTGCAGAACTTCGGCGCCGGCGACATTCTGGAGATCGCACCGAGGCGCGGCGAGACGCTGCTGGTGCCGTTCTCCAAGGCCGTCGTGCCGGTCGTCGACATCCCCGGCGGCCGGGTCGTCGTCGATCCGCCGCCCGGGCTGTTCGACGACGAGGAGGAGCCCGGCCCCGAAGCGTGACCCGCGTCGGGTGGCAGCGGCACCCGTGGCCTCGTGAGACGAGACGCGATCCTGACGGATCGCTCCTCGTCACGAGGGGAAACAAACTCAGCAAGACGCTGAAAGGAAGCCGAGCTCGTCATGTGGCGCGCCGACGTGATCACGATCTTTCCGGAGATGTTCCCGGGGCCCCTCGGCGCGAGCCTCGCCGGCAAGGCGCGCGCGAACGGCCTGTGGGATCTGGCCGCCACCGATCTGCGCGACTTCGCCACCGACCGCCATCGCAGCGTCGACGACACGCCGGCCGGCGGCGGTCCCGGCATGGTCCTGCGCGCCGACGTGCTCGCGCGGGCGATCGACGCGATCGCGCCCGAGCACGATGCGCGGCCCCGCCTCCTCACGAGCCCGCGCGGAAAACCGCTGACCCAGGCGAGGGTGCAGGAGCTCGCGGCCGGTCCCGGCGTCGTCATCGTCTGTGGCCGCTTCGAGGGCGTCGACGAGCGCGTCATCGCGGGTCGCAACCTGGAGGAGGTGTCGATCGGCGACTACGTTCTCTCGGGCGGCGAGCTCGCCGCCCTGGTGCTGATCGACGCCTGCGTCCGGCTCCTGCCCGGCGTGATGGGCAAGCAGGCGTCGGGCGCCGAGGAGAGCTTTTCGGACGGCCTCCTCGAATACCCGCACTACACGCGGCCTCAGCTCTTCGAGGGCCGCGACATTCCGTCCGTCCTGGTGTCGGGCGACCACGGCCGCGTCGCGGCGTGGCGCCGCGCCGAGGCCGAGCGGCTCACCCGCGAGCGACGGCCGGATCTGTGGGCCACATACATCACCCGAATGGCTGATGCCCAAGTCCCGGTCCTCCCGCCAAAAAAAGCGACCGATGGATGACAAAGCCGACGACATGGCGTATAGGCACCGCCAACCCGAAGCATACCGACCGACAGAACCGGCGCGCTTGCGCCAGACGCAGCGCTGGAGACCTCCCATGAACATCATTCAAGAGCTCGAGAAAGAGCAGATCGCCAAGCTGTCCGCCGGCAAGGACATTCCGGATTTCGGCCCGGGCGACACCCTGACCGTCAACGTCAAGGTGGTCGAGGGCGACCGCTCGCGCGTCCAGGCCTACGAGGGCGTCTGCATCGGCCGCTCCGGCGCCGGCCTTCACGAGAGCTTCACGGTCCGCAAGATCTCCTACGGCGAGGGCGTCGAGCGCGTCTTCCCGCTGTACTCGCCGCTGATCGACTCGATCAAGGTGGTGCGGCGCGGCAAGGTGCGGCGCGCGAAGCTGTATTACCTGCGCTCGCGGCGCGGCAAGTCGGCCCGCATCACCGAGCGGCAGGATCGCCCGGGCGAGCGCGAGGCGGCGACGGCCGCCGAGTAAGCGGATCGCAGACGCCGCGCCGTACGCACCGCATGGCATCGCCGAAGACACGCAGGGCCGGCTCGTCCGGCCCTTTGCGTCGGAGCCGCACCTTGGTGGGCCCCTTCGCCGGTGGCATGCGACGCTTCGCCTGTGTCGTGACGGTCGCGCTCGCGGCCGCGGGGCCGCTGGCGGCGCCGGTCGCGGCCGAGCCGGTGTGGCTCGAGGTGTCGCAGGCGATCTCCGGCACCGATCAGCGCAGCGGCCAGGCGGTCGTCAACTTCATCCTCACTACGGCGGGCCGCGAGGTTTTCGCACGGTTCACGGCGGCGCATGTCGGACGCCGGATCGACATCCGGGTCGACGGCAAGACCTGGCTGCGCCCGGTGATCCAGGAGCCCGTCAACGGCGGCGTCGGCCAGATCCCGGTGCCGACCGTCGAGGCCGGCCGTGTGCTCGCCCGCCGCCTCGCCACCGAAGGCGCCCGCCTCGAGGTCGAAGCGGTGGAGTGACGCCGGAGCACGGTCTCTGAACCTCTCCCCGCGCGCGGGGAGAGGTCGGATTGCGCGCCGCAGGCGCGAAATCCGGGTGAGGGCGCGTCGCCGCGAGTCCGAGCGCCCACCGATACGCCCCCTCATTCGACTCGCCGCTACGGCTGAACACGCGCCGACCAGCCCGCCCTTGCGCCCCCGAGCTGCGACCCCGACATTCGTTGTGGCGCCAGTTTGGATTTGCTACAGACCACGCATGTTTTCGCCCCGCGCTGATCTCCGAGCGGACGGGCCTGCCTCGCGGCCGGCGCGGGCGGCGTGTGCCCTGATCGCGCGTGTCCCGGTGGCGCGCGTCGTCCTCGACGACCACGCCCGGCTGCCCTGGCGGTTCTTCGGCCGGCTGACCGCGGCCGTGCTGGCCGGCCTTTCGGGACCGGCGGCCCGCCGCGCCTGAGCGCGGCCGCGCCGCGATCCTGCCGTCTACCGCACTTCTGATTTTCCACCTGACATAAGAACCGCGAGACGCTCCGATGAAGCCGCGCACTCTGTACGACAAGATCTGGGACGACCACGTCGTCGACGAGCAGCCCGACGGCACCTGCCTGATCTACATCGACCGCCATCTCGTCCACGAGGTGACGAGCCCGCAGGCCTTCGAGGGTCTTCGCATGGCCGGCCGCAAGGTGCGGGCGCCCGAGAAGACGCTGTGCGTCGTCGACCACAACGTCCCGACCACCGACCGCTCCAAGCCCAACGAGGATCCGGAGAGCGCCGCCCAGATCGCCGCGCTGGCCGACAACGCCGCGCATTTCGGCCTCGAATACTACAACGAGTTCGACAAGCGGCAGGGCATCGTCCACGTCATCGGCCCGGAGCAGGGTTTCACCCTTCCCGGCACGACCATCGTGTGCGGTGACAGTCATACCGCGACGCACGGCGCCTTCGGGGCGCTCGCCTACGGCATCGGCACCTCGGAGGTCGAGCACGTGCTCGCCACCCAGACGCTGATCCAGAAGAAGTCGAAGAACATGCTGGTGCAGGTGGACAACCGTCTGCCGGCCGGCGTCACCGCGAAGGACATCATCCTCGCCGTGATCGGCGAGATCGGCACGGCCGGCGGCACCGGCTACACGATCGAGTATGCGGGCGAGGCGATCCGCGACATCTCGGTCGAGGGCCGCATGACCATCTGCAACATGTCGATCGAGGGCGGTGCCCGCGCCGGCATGGTCGCCCCCGACGAGAAGACCTACGCTTGGCTCAAGGACCGCCCGAAGGCCCCGAAGGGCGCCGCCTGGGACCAGGCGCTGCGCTATTGGGAGACGCTGCGCTCCGACGACGGCGCGCATTTCGACGCGATCGTGAGGCTCGACGCCGCCAACCTGCCGCCGCTCGTCACCTGGGGCACCAGCCCCGAGCAGGTGGTGGCGATCACCGGCCGCGTGCCGGTGCCGGCCGAGATCGCCGACGAGCGCAAGCGCGCCGCGGCGGAAGCCGCGCTGCGCTACATGGGCCTCTCCGGCGGCGAGAAGCTCACCGACATCGCCATCGACCGGGTGTTCATCGGCTCCTGCACCAACTCGCGCATCGAGGACCTGCGGGCCGCCGCCGCGCTGGTGCAGGGCAAGACCGTCAACGCCGCCGTCAAGGCCATGGTGGTGCCGGGTTCGGGCCTCGTGAAGGAGCAGGCCGAGGCCGAAGGCCTCGACAAAATCTTCACGACCGCCGGCTTCGAGTGGCGCGAGCCGGGCTGCTCGATGTGCCTCGCCATGAACCCGGACAAGCTGGCGCCGGGCGAGCGCTGCGCCTCGACCTCGAACCGCAACTTCGAGGGCCGCCAGGGCTACAAGGGCCGCACCCATCTGGTGTCGCCGATCATGGCGGCCGCCGCCGCGCTGGCCGGCCGCTTCGTCGACGTGCGCGACGTGCGCTGACCACGACGGCCGCAGCGGCCGGACCTCGAAACGGCCAGGCGGCGAGATCGCGCACGCGATCACGCAACGAGACGACGGGGCGCCCGACCGTGGCGCCCCGTTTCGTTTCGGAGCGTGCGGGCTCGCCGAATCAGCGGACGGCGCGGCGTCGGCCGGCGCGTCCGAGCGTCCCGAACCTCGGCTGGCGGCATCTGGTGCATGCTGGCGGTATGCTGCGTCGCGCCACCTTGACGGGGTTCGTGTCGCCCGGTGCACGCAGGGGAGGTGTGGTATCACCGTGCCCTAGCCCGAAACCCGCAAGGTACTATGCTCCATCACGAAAATGTGCGCGACCCGACTTATGAGAAGGCTAGCCCTGTGCGCGCGGAGGGGTGAAACATCAGCCTCGTCAAGGGGAGACTGCACATGGGTCACCAGGAGGACGAGCTGCTCGCTCTCGCCGCCACGCTCCGGCACGCCTTGGCCGAGCTGGCCCGGCTGCCGCCGAACGCCACCGGCGGACCCGACAGCCTGGTGCGGATCGAGCGACTGACCCTGCGCTGGATCGACTCGGTCGAGACCCTGCTGTCCACGCGCGGCACCGGGCGCCAGGCCGAAGCGTTGCGTGCCGCCCTGGTCGAGCTGCGCTCCGCCTCGGAGCGGATCCGGCAGTCCGGCGTGGTCGTCGCCCCGATGCCCGATCCGGCGGCGCGCTTCGGCGCGCGTCCCTTCGAGCTCTGACCGGATCCCGCGCGGCACCGCTGCTCGTCGCGGTTTCGGATGGCGCCGAACTGCGCTCCGGCCGTGTCGCCATGTCGCGGGCAACCTTGGGGGTTGCACGAACTGGCGCGCGCCGCACTCTCGTGGATGATGCCGATACCAGCAAACCGGGAGGTCTTGCATGGAAGGTCGGTATTTCGAGCAGAAACGGATTGCCGAAATGCTGCGGGGCGCCTTGGCCGAGATGGCCGTGCTTTGCGCCGAGCAGTCGCCGTCGACCGAAGCGATCGAGCATATCGAGCGCTGGACCCTGCGCTGGATCGATCTCGTCGAGGCGATGATCTGGAACACTCCGACCGAGACGGACGTGGAGGAGCTCCACGCCGCGCTCGAGAAGCTCCGCGCCATGGCGCCGGAGATGCGGGCCCGTGCCGATATTTCCCGCATGCCCGCGGAGCTCGCGGGCGTCTGATCATTACACCACGGCTTCGATCAACCGTGGGCCGCGCGCCGCCAGGGCGGACACGACCGCGTCCTCGAACGCGTCCGTCGTATCGGCCCGCACCGCCTCGACGCCCATGCCCAGTGCGAGCCGCACCCAGTCGAGCGTCGGGTCGCCGAGGTCGAACATGGCCGCGGCCCGCGAGCCCGTGGTCGACGCGCCGACGATGCGCAGCTCGTCCATCAGCACCTTGTAGGCGCGGTTGGCGTAGATGATCGTCACCACGTCCAGCCTCTCGCGCGCCATCGTCCACAGCGCCTGCAGCGTGTACATGGCGCTGCCGTCCGCCTGCAGCACCACGACCTTGCGGTCCGGGCAGGCGACCGCCGCCCCGGTCGCGACCGGCAGGCCGTCGCCGATCGCACCGCCGGCGAGGCTGAGGAAGTCGTGCGGCGCCGCCGTGTCGAGCACGGCGTAGTGCTGGAAGCCGCCCGTGATGCTCTCGTCGCTGACGATCGCGTGCTCGGGCAGGTGGCGGGCGACGATGCGCATCAGCGTGCCGGGATCGAGGGCGCCCGCGAGCGGCCGCTCGGGCAGGCTCCTCGCGTTCAGCGGCCCCGGGCCGGTGGCGCCGAACGCCTCGGCGACGGCGATCAGCGCCGCGGCGCCGTCCTCGTGCGGATGGGCGAGCACCAGCGGCGCGCAGCCCGGCGGCGTCAGCTCGCTCGGCTGATCCGGATAACCGAAGAACGCCACCGGCGCCTGGGTGCCGACCAGGATCAGGGTCTGGGTGCCCGCGAGGAACGCGATCGCCGGCTCGGGCCGGTAGGGCAGGCGCTCGACCCGCACCCGGCCGGCGCCGCGCTCGAGACGCGGCGCGAACGTGTCGCAGACGAGCCGCGCCCCGGTCGCCGCGGCGATCCGACCGGCGGCGGCGAGCCCGCGGCCGCGCAGCGCTTCGCCGCGCAGCAGCAGCGCCGCCTTCCCCGCCCGCAAGGCGGCGACGGCCCGGGCCACCGCGTCGTCGGAGACCGGCGAGGGGCCGTGCACGGGCAGGCGTGGGGCGACGCCCTCGGCCGGCGACCAGGCGGCGTCGGCGCCGAGGATCAGGCTGGCGATGTGTCCGGGGGCGCCGGCGGCGGCCTGGACGGCGCGGGCCGCCTCGGCCGCGACGGTGCGGGCCTCGCGGCAGGTGCCGAGCCAGTGCGACACGGTGCGGGCGAGCGCGCCGACATCGGAGGTCAGCGGCGCGTCGTAGCGCAGATGCGTGGCCGCGTGGTCGCCGATCACGTTGACGATCGGCACCCGCGCCTTGCGGGCGTTGTGCAGGTTGGCGATGCCGTTGGCGAAGCCGGGCCCGAGATGCAGGAGCGTCGCGGCGGGCTTGCCGGTCATCCGGGCGAAACCGTCGGCCGCGCCGGTGGCGACGCCCTCGAACAGGCACAGCACCCCGCGCATCGCCGGCACCGCGTCCAGCGCGGCGACGAAATGCATCTCCGAGGTGCCCGGATTGGCGAAGCAGACCGTGACGTCGCTGTCGACCAGCGTGCGGATGAGGCTTTCGGCTCCGTTCATGGTTCCCGTCGTCGTAGAGCAGACACTGGGCCGCGAATGGCGCGGCGCCGGGCCTGTCTACGACGGTCGCGTCCGGGATCCAATGTCCGGGTGACCGTCACGGTCCACGGTCGGCGCCCTCATGCCGTGGCGCCGAGAATCGCCTTCACCTCGAGATACTCCTCGAAGCCGAACACGCCGAACTCGCGGCCGTTGCCGGACTGCTTGTAGCCGCCGAACGGCAGGCTGCGGTCGAAGGCGGCGCCGTTGATGTAGACGCGCCCGGCCCGGATGCGCTCGGCGACTCTTCGGGCGCGGGCCGGGTCCTTCGACTGCACGAAGCCGGCGAGGCCGAACGGCGTGGCGTTGGCGATGGCGATCGCCTCGTCCTCGCTGTCGTAGCTCATGATCGACAGCACGGGGCCGAAGATTTCCTCCCGGGCGATCCGCATGGCGGGCGTCACGTCGCCGAACACGGTCGGGCGCACGTAGAAGCCGCGGTTCAGATCCGCTGGCCGGCCGGGACCGCCGGCCACCAGCGTCGCGCCCTCGTCGAGGCCGGACTGAATCAGCTCCTGCACCTTGTCGAACTGGGCGCGGCTCACCAGCGGTCCCATGGTGGTCGCCTTGTCCTGCGGGTCGCCGAGCCGGATCGTCTCGATCGCGCGCCGCGCCGCCGCGAAGGCCGCCTCGCGGCTCGCGCGCGGGATCAGCATGCGGGTCGGGGACTGGCAGTTCTGCCCGCCATTGGTGTTGCAGGCATGGACGCCGGCCATCACGGCGGCGTCGAGATCGGCGTCGTCGAGGATGATGTTCGCCGACTTGCCGCCGAGCTCCTGGGCGACGCGCTTGACCGTGTCGGCGGCGAGCTTGGCGACCCTGATGCCGGCCGCGGTCGAGCCCGTGAACGACACCATGTCGATCTCGGGATGCGCCGCGATCGCCTCGCCGACCGTCGGTCCGTCGCCGTTGACCAGATTGAAGACGCCGGCCGGCACGCCCGCCGCGTCGACGATCTCGGCCAGCATCATGGCGCTGAGCGGCGCGATCTCGCTCGGCTTCAGCACCACGGTGCAGCCGGCGGCGAGCGCCGGGGCGAGCTTCGAGGCGACCTGATTGAGCGGCCAGTTCCACGGCGTGATCAGGCCGCAGACGCCGATCGGCTCGCGCCGCACGATCCCGGCGCCCATCGGCGCCTCGAAGCGGTACTGCGCGAGCACCCGCGCCGCCTCCTCGAAGTGATAGAGCGCGACGGTCGCCTGCCGCTCGGTCGCGAACGTGATGGGCGAGCCCATCTCGCGCGTCATCATCATGGCGAGATCCGGCAGACGTGATCTGAATCCCGCGATGATTTTTTCGAGCCAAGCGACGCGCTCGGCAACCGGGGTTTCAGAAGCGACCGCGAAGGCGCGCCGGGCGGCCGCCGCGGCGCGATCCACGTCCTCGCGCGTGCCGAGCCGGATCTCTGCAAAAATCTCCTCGTTCGCCGGGTCGACGATGCCGAGCCGCGCCGTGCCGGCCGGCTCCACCCAGCCGCCGTCGATGTAGAATTTCGAAGTGTCCATCGTTTCCGCCCGTCGCGCCGCCACGCGGCCGTTGTCGTTTCGCCGGCGACGCTAGCCGAAGCGCCGGGCCGGCCGACCGGCGAATTCCCGCATTCCGCGATGTGGAACGCCGGCACAAAGCCGCGGCGGGGCCGTGCCGCTTCGCTAAGCTTCCTCAAAACAACGCCGCCGCGGCATCGCCGCCCGGCCCGGGAGGACGCCATGAGCAGTCGCATCACACGCCGCAGCGTGCTCGCCGTCGCGGCGGCGGGCCTGATCGCCAAGCCCGCCATCCTGCGGGCCGAGACCTGGCCGTCGCGGCCCATCAGCCTCGTCATGCCGTTCGCGGCCGGCGGCGGCACCGATCTCCTGGCGCGCGCGCTCGCCCAGGATCTCGGCGAGCGGCTCGGCCAGCAGGTCGTCGTCGACAACCGCGCCGGCGCCGGCGGCAACATCGCCGCGACCTTCGTGGCCAAGGCGCCGCCCGACGGCTACACGATCATGTTCGGCACGCCGGGTCCGCTCGCCAACAACAAGCTGATGTACAAGAGCCTGGCGTTCGATCCGGAGCGCGCCTTCGCGCCGATCGTGCTGATCGCCAAGTCGCCCCTCATCGTCGCGGCGCGGCTCGGGCTGCCGGTGAAGGATCTGGCCGAGCTGAAGGCCTATGCGGGCGCCAATCCCGGCAAGCTGAATGTCGGCGTGCCGGGCAACGGGACGCTCGGCCACATCACCTCGGTGCTGCTGCAGCAGGCGCTCGGCGTGAAGATGGCGAGCGTGCCGTATCGCGGCACCGCGCCGGTGGTGAACGACCTGCTCGGCGATCAGGTCGATCTCGCCATGGACTTCATGCCGTCCTACGTGCCGCTGGTGCGCGACGGCCGCATCCGCGCCCTCGCCGTCACGACGTCGCAGCGCGCCCCCGACCTGCCGGACGTGAAGACCGTGCAGGAGGCCGGCGTGCCCGGCTTCGAGGCGACGGCGTGGTACGCGCTCGCGGCGCCGACCGGCACGCCGGCCGACGTCATCGACAAGCTCAACGCGGCGTCCAACGCCTTCCTGAAGAGCCCGAAGGGCAAGGAGGCGCTCGCCACGCTCAGCATGCAGGCGGTCGGCGGCACGCCGGCCGCGCTGAAGGCCTTCATCACGGCCGAGCTCGAGAAATGGGGCCCGGTGGTGAAGGAGGCGAATATCACGATGTAGCGGGCGCAGCCCGCACGCGGGGCACCGTCGGCCGGCCGCCGGTCGCGCGTCGATAGAGCCGGCGGAGGACCGATGCCGCGTTATCTCGAGGACTTTCACGAGGGCGAAATCTGGCGCAGCGCGCCGGTCGTGCTCTCCGAGGACGAGATCGTCGCCTATGCGAAGGCGAACGATCCGCAGCCGATTCATGTCGACCGGGAGGCCGCCGAGGCCGGGCCGTTCGGCGGGATCATCGCCAGCGGCTGGCAGATCGCCGCGCTGTCGATGCGGCTGTTCGTCGAGGCCGGCGGCCACGGCGACTCGCCGATCGTCGGCATCGGCATCGACGAGCTGCGCTGGAAGCAGGTGGTCCGCCCCGGCGACACGCTGCGCACCGTCCGCGAGATCGTGTCGGTGACCCGCTCCGCCTCCAAGCCGGACCGCGGCACGATAAAAACCCGGGTCACCGTCCTCAACCAGCGCGACGAGCAGGTGATGACCTACATCGCCCTCGGCCAGGTGCGGGCCCGGACGACGGTCGCGGCGCAGGCGTGACAGGCCGTCGGAGAGGCCGCAAGCGGCCCGGCGCGCACGCACGCACGCGAGCTGCCATCCGCTTGTTTCTGTTGGGAGAAGTTCTGGTGCCGCAAGAGGGATTCGAACCCCCGACCCCATCATTACGAATGATGTGCTCTACCAGCTGAGCTATTGCGGCGACGCGGCTCCCTGATAATGGGCCGCGGGCGTCTTGGCAAGGGAGGCCGGCCGGCGGGGTGGCGGCGTTCCACGGCGCAGAATGCGGACCGGCCGAGCGCGTGCCCGAAGGGCGCGGGGTGCGGGCCGGATGCGGCCGCCCGTTGGAGTTCCGCCCGGCGCCAGTCGGAGCGGCGCGCGGCCGGATCCTTTCCGGCGATCGGCGCGCCGCCTTTGAAAAGCGCCGCCGGAGCCGATAAATAGAGGGCATGTCCGCGGCCTTTCCGTCTCCCGACCACGACCATGCCGGCTGCACGGCCTCCGTGCTGGCGCATGCCGAGACCCTGTGCAAGGAGCGCCAGGAGCGCCTGACCCCGATGCGGCGGCAGGTGCTGGCGGTGCTGGCCTCCAGCCACAAGCCGCTCGGCGCCTATGAAATCCTGGAGCTGGTCGCGCCCGACGGGCCGCGCCCGGCGCCGATCACGGTCTACCGCGCCCTCGACTTCCTTATCGCCCAGGGGCTCGTCCACCGGATCGAGAGCCGCAACGCCTTTCTCGCCTGTTCGCACGGCCATGCGAGCGGGGCGCTGGTCGCCTTCCTGATCTGCGAGCACTGCGGCGCGGTCGGCGAGGCGCCCTCGACGGCGATCGCGGACGCCATCAAGGCCTCGGCCGAGGCGCAGGGCTTCACCCCCAAGATCTCGGTGATCGAGGTGACGGGCATCTGCAGCCACTGCGCTGCCGCCGACGCCCCCTCTGCCGACGCCCACGCTGCCGACGCCCGCGCTGCCGATCCCCGCGCTCCCGTCCCGCGCGCTGGCGGCGCCTGATCCCCGGGGCCGCCCGGCCGCCCACCGCTGCCTCCGCCGCCGGATTCGTCGCGCCGGCCAGAAAATCTCGCGCCAGCCAGGACCTCGCCGTGCCCGCCCGCCCGCTCGACGCGCTCGCGACCGTGACGATCGTCGCCCTCAGCGTGAGCTGGGGCCTCAACCAGGTCGCCATCAAGGCGGCACTGCCCGACATCCCGCCGCTGATCCAGGGCGTGATCCGCTCCTCGGGGGCGCTCGCGATGCTGCTCGCCTGGTGCGCGATGCGTCGCGTGCCGCTGCTCTCGCGCGACGGCAGCCTGCTGCCCGGCCTGGTCACCGGTCTCCTGTTCGGGGTCGAGTTCGTGATGATCTACCGCGGGCTCTTGATGACCTCGGCGAGCCGCGGCACCATCTTCCTCTACACGGCGCCGCTGTTCGTGGCACTCGGCGGCTCGTTCTTCCTGCCGGGCGAGCGGCTCGGGCGGCTGCAGTGGCTCGGCCTGGTGACGGCCTTCGTCGGCGTCGCGGTGGCGATCGGGGTGCCGCATCTCCTCGCCCCGGCGGCCGTCGCGGGTGCGCCGGCGCCCGCCGCAACCCTGGAGAGCACGCTGGCCGGGGACGCGCTGCTGCTCGTCGCGTCGGTGTTCTGGGCCGCCACCACCCTGGTGGTGAAGGGCTCGCGGCTCGTCCATGTCGCGCCGGAGAAGACGCTCGGCTACCAGCTCGCCGTGTCGATCCCCATCCTGGGGCTGGCCGCGCTGGTGTTCGGCGAGACCGTCGCGGGCGTGCCGCGGCCGGCCGCGACCGGATGGCTCGCCTATCAAACCATCTGGGTGGTCGGAATCACCTATGGGCTGTGGTTCACGCTGGTGAAGCACTATTCGGCCAGCCGTCTTTCGGCCTTCACGTTCCTCACCCCATTGTTCGGGGTGCTGGCCGGGCATGTCGTGCTCGGAGATGCTATAGACTGGCCGTTCGCCGTGGCGGCCGCCCTGGTGGTCGCCGGGCTGGTGCTGGTGAACCGCCCCCGTCGCACGGGTCCAGCGGCGGGGACGGCGATGCCGGCGAAGCCGGCGGGGACGAACGAGTCGCGTTGACGCAAGCATGCGGGTCTGGCACTCCGCAGCCGTTGCATTTTCGGGAGTTGCACGATGAGCGATCTGGCACCGAGCCAATCGGCAGTGATCGAACTGGCAGGTCCGGCGCCGCGCCGCGAGACGGTGGCCGTGAAGGTCGGCAACGTCACGGTCGGCGGCGGTGCTCCGATCGTCGTGCAGTCGATGACCAACACCGACACGGCCGACATCGCCGGCACGGTCGCCCAGGTGACGGCGCTGGCCCGCCAGGGCTCCGAGATCGTCCGCATCACGGTCGACCGCGACGAGGCGGCCGCCGCCGTCCCGCACATCAAGGAGCGCCTGCTGAAGGCCGGCATCGACGTGCCGCTGGTCGGCGACTTCCACTATATCGGCCACAAGCTCCTGGCCGACCATCCGGGCTGCGCCGAGGCGCTCGACAAGTACCGCATCAATCCCGGCAATGTCGGTTTCAAGGACAAGCGCGACAAGCAGTTCTCCTCGATCGTCGAGATGGCGATCCGGCACGGCAAGCCGGTGCGCATCGGCGCCAACTGGGGCTCGCTCGACCAGGAGCTGCTCACCCATCTGATGGACGAGAACGCCAAGCTCGCCGCGCCCAGGGACGTGCGCGCCGTCACCCGCGAGGCGATGGTGCAGTCGGCGCTGCTCTCGGCGGCGCGCGCCGAGGAGATCGGGCTGCCGCGCAACCGTATCATCCTGTCGGCCAAGGTGTCGGCGGTGCAGGACCTGATCGCCGTCTATCAGGACCTCGCGGCCCGCTCCAACTACGCCATTCATCTCGGCCTCACCGAGGCCGGCATGGGCTCGAAGGGCATCGTCGCCTCGTCGGCGGCGCTCGGCATCCTGCTGCAGCAGGGCATCGGCGACACCATCCGGGTGTCGCTGACGCCGGAGCCGGGGGGCGACCGCACCCTCGAGGTGAAGGTCGCGCAGGAGATCCTGCAGACCATGGGCTTCCGGGTGTTCGTGCCGCTGGTCGCCGCCTGTCCGGGCTGCGGCCGCACGACCTCGACGACGTTCCAGGAGCTCGCCAAGGACATTCAGAGCTTCATCCTCACCTCGATGCCGGAGTGGAAGACCCGTTATCCCGGTGTCGAGACCCTCAACGTCGCCGTGATGGGCTGCATCGTGAACGGCCCCGGCGAGTCCAAGCACGCCGACATCGGCATCTCGTTGCCCGGCACCGGCGAGCAGCCGACCGCCCCGGTCTTCGTCGACGGCAAGAAGGTCGCGACGCTGCGCGGCCCGACGCTCGCGGCCGACTTCCAGGCCATGGTGATCGACTACATCGAGCGCCGCTGGGGCGCCGGCGCCCGCACCGCCGCGGAGTAGGGCGGGCGGCTCCGCGCGGTCGCGCTGGAGCCGTAGCCCGCATGGAGCGAAGCGGAATGCGGGTGTTCGGGCGCTGAGCGGGGGCGTGCGTACGCCCTCCCGCCCCTGCATTCCGCTTCGCTCCATGCCGGCTACGGGCCGCTTAGCGCCCCGCCAGACGAGGCTCGTCATGGCCGCGCTTGTCGCGGCCATCCACGTCTTGCGGCGTGGCGGCGCGGACGGTCGTGGATGGCCGGGACGAAGCCCGGCCATGACGGCGAGTGCGCCCGAGGGGGGCGCCGTCCGACCCCCTCCCGCCCGCGGCCCCTGCCGCCCGCGATCCGCCGCCGTGCAGCGGCTGATGCATTCACGTATTCGCATCTTGATCCATCTCAAGCCGGTTTTCGCGGCGGCGCGGTATAGGCCGGATCGCCGGGTGGTCCGCCGCGATCGCGGTGCGGCCCCGCCGGCGCCGCGTCGCCCTTGCGCGAACGTCGCCTTGGCGCGGACGTCGCCTCGGCGCGAAACAAGAACACGGACGGAGATCGGACCCATGATGAAGATCGCGGTGCTCGTCTGGATGGTGCTCGGCATCACGCTCGCCGGGGCGCTGGTGGTCGCCGTCGTCAGCGTGCCGTCGCTCTACGACCAGGGCATGCGGCTGATCCCGATCGTGGCGGCGGCCGGCTTCGTGGTCGCCATCCCGTTCGCGTTCCTCATCGCCAAGAAGATCGATCAGCTCACCGCCAAGCGGGCCTGACGGGCGTCTTCCGCGACGAGCGCGCCTGAGCGCGCCTCCCGTGACGAGCGCGCCCGGCGCACGGGTCGGCCTCATGGTTCGAGACGCGCTCCTGCGGAGCGCTCCGCACCATGAGGATCGCGCGGCCCGGTCCGGGGCGCGTCCGGATTAGCAAGGATTTCACGACTCTCCGGTAGGGTGATCCGACCGGCCGCGCGGTGTGCGGGCGGGCGCCGTCCTGCGGCGCGGTCCCTCGTGCCCCCGAACCCGGAGACCTCGCCGTGCCGCTCCTGTCTCGCCTGGCCCATCTGGTCGCCCACTCCTGGCAGACTACCTTGCCGGTCCTCGCCGTCCTCTTCGCCGCGCTGTGGCTGGTGCTGTTCCGGAACAATCCGGCGAGCGAGCAGGCGATGTTCGCCGCACTGCTCGTCATCTACATGGTGCACCAGATCGAGGAGCATCTGTGGCCCGGTGGTTTTCGGCAATACGCCAACGCGCATGTGTTCAAGACCGGCCGCGACGACTGGCCCGTCGACGAGGCGGGCGTCGCGCTCGTCAACATCGCCTGGGTGTGGCTGCCGATCGGGCTCGCCGCGCTGTTTCCGGAAACGCTGCGCTGGGTCGGCCTCGGCTGGATGGCGCTGACCTTCGTCAACGCGCTCTCGCATATCGGCACGACGGTGCGGTTCCGCGGCTACAATCCCGGCCTCGTCACCTCGATCGCGATCTTCCTGCCGTTCACGGTGTGGGTCTTCGCCACCGAGCTCTTGCGCGGTGCTCTGAGCGGGGCCGAGATCGCCGGCCTTCTCGTCGCCGGTGTGCTGCTGCACGTGCCGGTCGCGGCCCTGTTCGTGATCCCGTATCGCCGCCGCACGCCCGCTCTGGTCTGACCGGCTCGCCGCCGGTGGCGGACGTCACAGCCAGCGGCGGACTTAGAGCCAGCGGCGGACTTGCGCCTCGCTCGGCAGCTTGCCGTCCGGCGTCACGTCGTCGACCGCCTCGGGAAGCCGCTGGCTGAGCTCGGCGAGCAGCTCGTCGCGCGACAGGCCGGTGCGTCGCGCGAGCTCGTCGATGCGCTCGCGGCCGAGCGTCTCCTCCAGCTCGCGCGGCGAGATGCTGCGGTTGGGTCCGCGCCCGACCCAGGAGTCCGCGACCTCGCCGCGCCCGCTGCGGTGGAACTGGTCCATCATGTCCTTGAGGCCGCCGCTGAGCGCCCCGCCGGCGGCGCCGCCGCCCAAGAGGCCGCCGAGGCCGCCCAGAAGGCCGCCGAGCCCGCCCGACGAGCCTTCTCCCTGCACGCGCCCGGGACCCCAGGGCGGCGCGTTGGTCTCCGCCTGCGGTACCGGCGAACTGCCCGAGCCGAAATGCTTGTAGGCCTTGTAGGCGAGCAGGCCGAGGATCGCCATCGTGATGGGCGACATGCCGCCCTTGTCGGCGTCCTTGCCGTCCTCGCGGCCGCCGGGCATCTCCGGCGTCGACGCGCCGCGCGGCCCGTTCATCATGCCGTTGATGACGTCGAGAAGTCCCATGGTCGCCTCCTGCGGCCCGCGCCCGGTGACCTGATCAGATCGCGTCGGGCGGGGGACGCCGCAAGGGCAGGCGCGGCGGGACGGCCGAGACCCTGTGCCGCGGGAACAAACGCCGCCGCACCGTATGTTACCGTCGGACTCAGCCTTTCAGGAACATCACGCCGATCTGGCGGTCGTCGCGGCGCACGATGCGGCAGCGGCGCTGGAACAGCAGCAGGAACTCGGGCGGCATGTCGATCGGGTTCGTCACGGTCAGCTTGGCGCCGCCCGACGAGATGTCGCAGATCATGCAGCTCTGCAGCGTCGAGCCGTCGCACGGATCGAAGAAGGCCGGATAGTGCACCTCGAACCGGGGGCTCCGGCGCAGCTCGCGCAGCTTGTTCTGCTGCTGACGGAAGAAAACCATTGCTCATACGCCTCGTGTCGCCGGCGCCGCGCGTCGCGTCGCCGTGGTCGAGGCCGATTGTCGGTCGGCCGCGCTAAGCGCCCGCAAAGCCCGCGCGTAAGATTTCGACGACTCTTTTTCAGACAATGCGAAGGAAATTTTCGGGTCGAGGGGGCGGATGTCCTCCGACGTCGCGTCGCGTGCTGCGTGCTCCCTCTCCCCAGCGGGGAGAGGGCCGGGGTGAGGGGGTGCCGACGTCGTTTGTCTCATCGAGGGGGCGGCACCCCCTCACCCGGACTTCGCGCCTTCGGCGCGAACTCGGACCTCTCCCCGTCGGGGAGAGGTGAAACGAAGGCGGCGCCCGCGTCGTGCGCGTTAGCTGATCAGATCCCGCTCCGCCTCACAGCTTCAATTGCCGCGCCGCTTCGATCGCGGCCTGGCGCTTCGCCGCCATCTCGGCGTCGAGCGTCTGCTCGGTGCGGGCGATCTCGGCGAGCCGGTCCTCCTGTGCCTTCAGGGTGTCGACGTAGCGGCGGCCGAGATCGGAGCTGGCGCCGACGGAGGAGAGGTTCCGCCGCAGCCGCTCCTGGTCCTCGCCAATGCGTTTTCGCTCGGCGTCGAGACGCGACCGCTCGGCCCGCCCCCGGTTGATCTCGCCGACCAGCGCGCCGAGCTTCAAGACCGTCTCCTTCACGGCCGGCGTCTCGTTCTCCAGGCCGCGGATGCGCGCCAGAATCTCCTCCGGGGCGTAGTCGGTCAGCACCACGGTCTGGCGGTCGGTGCGCTCCAGCACCAGCGACGCCTTGGTGGTCTGGCCCTTGGGCGCCTTGACGGCGAGGCGCAGGCGGGTGGGTGTCTCCTCGACGCCCCTGCTGCCCTCGGCCGGCGACCAGCCGTCGGCGCGCGCCTCCTCGATGACGATCTCGCGGTCCTCGTCGGCCGGCGGGGTGATCTCGTAGCCGACCGTGCGGCGCGAGCGCGTCGTCAGCGTCAGGGTGCCGTCGACCGCCTTGCCGAGCGTCGTGCGGCGGACGCCCAAATCCTCGCGGCGGATGTCGGTCTTGGCGTCGAGCGCGAAGGTCACGTACTTGAATGTGCCGCGGGCGAGCAGCGGAAGCTGCGCGTCGCCGACGAAGTTCGCCGCCCCGTCGGCGCCGCCGTCGAACGCCGTGACGATGCCGGCCGGCAGGCTCGTGTCGCCGTCGTTGCGCAGGCGCAGCGCGGCGAGCGGGCGGCGCGCCGAGACCTCGGGCTGGTAGAGCCAGGTCCGCGACGCCGTCACCTCGCGGTCGACGAACGGCACCATGACCGTGTGCCCGGTGGCGACCGTCACCTTGGCCGGGAAGCGGTAGATGAGCTGGGTCGCCGCCTCCTCGGCCTCGGCGGCCTGGGCGGCGCCGGCGATCGCGTCGGCCTCGACCGGCGGCGGCGCGGCGGCGGGGGCCGCCATGGCCGGGGCCATCAGCCGCTGCACCTGGCCGACCTGCGGGGCCGGCATCATCTCGCGGCGGGCGAGCGCCGTGCCGGCCGCCTTGGCCCGCGGGCCCGGACGGCTCTCGGCGGCGTCGGCGTCGTCGGTGCGCGGCAGCACACGGGCCGCGGTCGTCACCGGCACCTCGATGCGATCGGTGTAGAAGGCCGTGTAGAGCTGCTGCTTCAAGGCCACCGGATTGCCCGACACCAGCATCAGCTCGACGTCCTTCCAGTCGCCGCCGGTGAGGTTCTCGACCACGGCCCAGCCCTGCAGCCGGGCTTTCCCGCCTCCTTGGCCGCCGTCCTTCGGCAGCACGAGCCGGTACGACGTCTTCCACACCGGGGCCGCGACCACGTAGCCGAGCCCGACCTGGCGGTTGCCGTCACCGAGGAAACCGATCGACAGCGTGCGGCGATCCTTGGCGCGGTTCAGCGATTGTCCGGCCAGCGCCCGCTCGATCTGGACGCGGGTCTCCAGATCCGTGAAGCGCAGCGTGGTGAGATCCTCCAGCACGGCGGAGACGAGACCGCGCTCGGTCATCAGCGCGAGGCGGTGCCGCGTCACCGTGCCGCCGCCGTTCGGAAGCGCCGTCTCCTCCGGCTCGACCCGGAACACCCGGCCGGTGGCGTTGACCGGCCCGGCGATCTCCACCTCGGTGCCGACCAGCGCGTTGAGCAGCGCGGACGGCGAGGCGAGCGCCTCGGGCCCGAACGGCAGGTCGCGGAACAGCTCGGCGAGCGGCGCCTTGCCGGGCAGGCTGACGGCGCCGATGCCGCCGGCGCGGTCGAACACGGTGAGGCTCTTCAAGAGGTCGTCGACCTGATCGAGCCGCACCGGCAGCTCGACCGTGGCGCCGCCCGTCACGGCCCCGGCATGGATGAACTGGGCGAGGCCGGCCGAGGACAGCACGACGCGCTTGAGCGGCAGCTCGGCGGCGTCGGCCGGAGCCACGCTGGCGAGGGCCGGCGCGACCAGCAGCGCGGCGGCGGAGAGCAGGGCCCTGCGGAGCGGCAGGGCGGCGTGGACCGGCGACGTGGCGCGGCGCGCAGGCGCGTGTCGGCTGGCCGGTCGAGACGTGTGGGGCAGGGGCATCTGACGATCCCGTCGCTGACCGCCCCGTCGCCCCGGCGAATCCGGCGGGCGAAGGCGGTGTCACCGGCGGTACCGAAGACCCGAACCTGGGCGCCCGGAGGGCGGGCGCGTGATGCCGATGTGACGACGGCGCCGGCACGCTTTTGTGCGCGCGGCGGTGGCGGGGGTTCGATGGGGAAGCCGGCAGAGCCCAGCCGCGGGCCGTCGTGACGTGAGGGGCGAGGAAAGCTCCTTGGTCATCCCGGGGCGCGGACCGAAGGTCCGCGAGCCCGGGATCCATAACCTCGGTGCCGGTGGCTCACGAAAGACAGGGGTTATGGATCCCGGGCTCGGCGCTCACGCGCCGCCCCGGGATGACGAGGGCTGCGACGCCGTCGCGAAAACCCTACTTCGCGGTCTCGGCGGCGGCGAGCTTCTTCTGGTGGCGGTCGAGCGCCTTCATGATCAGATCCTCGGCCGCCGCGGCATCGAGCCACTTCGCGATCGTGACCCACTTGCCCTTCTCCAGATCCTTGTAGTGCTGGAAGAAGTGCGAGACCTGATCGCGCTGCACGGCGGGCAGGTCGGTGTAGTTGGCGATGTCGTTGTAGTACGGGTGCAGCTTGTCGACCGGCACCGCGATGATCTTCTCGTCGCCGCCCGACTCGTCCTCCATCAGCAGCGCGCCGATCGGCCGGCAGCGGATCACCGAGCCCGGGAACACCGGCACGCGGTTCATCACCATCACGTCGATCGGGTCGCCGTCGAACGACAGCGAGTGCGGGATGAAGCCGTAGTTGCCCGGATAGTACATCGCGGTGTGCAGGAAGCGGTCGACGAACAGGGCGCCCGACTTCTTGTCGATCTCGTACTTCACCGGCTCGCCGCCGAGCGGGATCTCGATGATGACGTGGATGTCCTTCGGCGGGTTCGGGCCGGGGGAGATTTCGTCGAGGTTCATGGCGGCTCCGGACAAAAGGACACGCGCGACGCCCCCACGGGACGTCGCGGCGTCGGTTCTCTGATGCGTCTGCTTACTGCGCCGGGCCGCCCCGCCACAACAGGTTTCGGAACCACCCATGGTCGCATAGTCGCCCCGACCATACGACTTTCGTCGCCGTTCGACGTGCTTCGCGGGCGCGCGCGGGTGCCCGCGAGGCCTCACAGCCCCTTCAGCCGCTCCTCGTCCATGATGCGCCGGCTGTAGCTCTTCGCCGTGTAGAGGGCAGCGACCGGATTGTGGCCGAGGACGCGGTCCTTGGTGATCAGCGTCGTCACCGGCGCGTCGGAATGCTTGCAGAACAGCGCGTCGTGGCCGACGCACAGGCCGACGATCACGTTGAGATCGGTCGCCTTGGCGTTCAGGGTCTGCGCCTGCAAAATGGGGTTGCAGCACGCCTCGTAGCCGCCGGGCGCGATCTTGAGCTCGTCCGGCAGGCCGATCTCGGTCTTGTCGGTGCCGCCGACCTTGCAGCACACCGTGAGGGGCGTGAAGCCGCCGCGGCGCAGGATGGTGGCGAACAGCCGCGTTTCCTCGATCAGGCCGACGCAGGTGGCGATGCCGATGCGCTGCGCCCCGATGCGGCGCGCGAAGGCGAGCGTCTCCTCCACCCGGGTCAGCTTGCCGTAATAGAGGCCCTCGACCTCGGCGGCGGCGCGCGCCAGCACGGCGTCGGGTCCGCCGTCTCGGTAGGCCGTGACGGTGCCGTCCAGCACGGCGGGCGGCGTCGCGTCGCCCAGGCAGAAGTCCGGCGCCGGGCGCTCGGGACGGTGGCAGGCGAGCTGGCCGCAGTCGGCGCAGGTCGGTTCGGTGGGCTTGCTCATGACGGGTCCGTAACGACGACCACGGCCGCGCTGGTGTCGACGATCCGCGGCCTCGATGATCCTGCTCCGGCAACCATGGCGGAGGATTTCGCGCCACGACGGCCGGTCCCGCAGCGCAGCATGAAGATGCCGGAGCCGCAATGACTTGGGTCAGGTCCGTAGGATAAACGTGCTGTCATGAACGATAAGAAGAGGACGCCGTTTCCTTGACATCGTCCGGGGTGGCGCAGACATCCTGAGGTCGAGAGGACGGACTCCGCGCGTGCCCGGGCGCCGGAATTTCTGGTCGGAAAGGACGCTCGTGAGCATCGCGACCCCCCTGCACGCCCCTTTGCACGCGCCGCTGCACGCCCCTTCGCACGCCCCGCTGTCCGCGGCCGCGTCGGTCGGCCTGCACGCCAGCGCCCGCGTGGCCCGCCGTCCGGTCACCACCGACGATCGGCTGTGGACGCGGCTGCGCGACGAGGCCGAGACCATGCTGGCGCGCGCGCCGGAGTTCGGCGCGCTGATCATGACCACCATCCTGGGCGCCGACGGCTTCGAGGACGCGGTGGCGCGGCGCATCGCGGCGCGGCTCGCCAATGCCGACGTGTCGGCTGCGATCCTGCGCGACGCCTTCCTGCGCGCCTATGCGGACGACCCGGCGATCGGCCGCGCGACGCGCGCCGACGTGCTCGCCGTGCTCGACCGCGATCCGGCGACCGCGCGCCTGATCGAGCCGGTGCTGTACTACAAGGGCTTTCACGCCATCCAAGGCCATCGCCTGGCGCACTGGGCGTGGACGCACGACCGCCGCGATCTGGCGCTGTGGCTGCAGAGCCGCTCCTCCGAGGTGTTCCAGACCGACATCCACCCGGCGGCGCCGTTCGGCGAGGGCATCTTCCTCGACCACGCCACGGGTCTCGTCGTCGGCGCCACCGCGGTGGTCGGGAACAACGTGTCGATACTCCAGGCCGTGACGCTCGGCGGCACCGGCAACGAGACCGGCGACCGCCATCCGAAGATCCGCAACGGCGTGCTGATCGGCGCCGGCGCGAAGATCCTCGGCAATATCGAGATCGGCCACTGCGCCCGCATCGCGGCCGGCTCCGTCGTCCTCAAGCCGGTGCCGCCGGCGACGACGGTCGCGGGCGTGCCGGCCAAGGTGGTCGGCACCGCCGGCTGCGCCGAGCCGGCCCGCAGCATGGACCAGATCCTCGGCGAGGACGCCTACGACTCCTTCGTCTACGTGATCTGATCAAACGTCTACGTGATCTGATCAAAAGATCCGATCAGGCGACCGACCACGCGGTCGGACGCCGGCGCTTGCCACGTCCTGCTCTCTCCCCCCTTGTGGGGGAGAGGTGGAGAGGGGGGTGAGCCACGCGCTCGGAGGCTGCGGCTCACCCCCCTCCCTGTCCCTCCCCCACAAGGGGGGAGGGAACGCAAGAGCCGCGGCGTTCTGTATTCTGGATCGACGGCCCGCTCCCCGCAGCACATCAGCAGGCTCACCCCGTCCTGCTCTCTCCCCCCTTGTGGGGAGCGGACGCAGGGGGCGCGGCCGCCGCGATTCATCTCTCCGCCGGAAAGGACGGGCCGCGGCGCATACGCCGGATCCTCACCGCAGCACCTGGCTGGTCGGTCCGTCCCCCGTGATCGCCTCGATCGCGGCGACGATGCGGTCGACGATCGCGGGCGAGGCGATCGAGCGGGCGAGCAGCTCGCGCGGCCGCTCGACGAAGGCCGAGCCGCGCTCCTCGAGCGGCGCCAGCGCGGTGCGGGCGCCCGCCATGTCGCCCTGGCGGGCGAGGAGCAGGGCGCGGGCCAGCCTGTCGAGGTCGGAGGCGCCGGGCATGCGGTCGGCCTCCACGGCCATCGCGGCGACGTCGTCCTTGAGGAACGCGGCCAGGAACGTCGACCAGGCGAGCGGCGCCGGGTTCGAGACCGCCAGGCGGCGCGCCCGCTGGAGCAGGGCGAGGCCGCGGTCGACCTCGCCGACGGTGACGAGCTGGCCGCCGACCTGCATCAGCACCCGCAGATCGTAGGGGTTCAGCGCCAGCGCGCGCTCGCCATGGGCGAGGCCCCGCTCCAGATGGCCGCGCGCCACCTGGATGTGCATCAGCGTGTAGTGGGCGCGCGCGCTGCTCGGCGCGAGCTCGACGGCGCGGCGCGCCAGCCCCAGCGCCGTCTCGAGGCTGCCCGGCCCGCCATTGCCGAACACGTGGTCGCGGTAGTGCAGCCGCGCGAGCAGCACGTGCCCGAGCGCGAAGGCCGGCTCGTCGCGGATCGCCGCCTCCAGGCAGTCGCGGGTGTGCTCGCGCCGCTGCGGGTCGAAATAGCGGGCGAGCTCGGCCGAGACGAGCGTGCATTGATAGGGCGAGGGAGCGACGGCGGGGTCGCGCTTGCGGCGCTCGGAAGCCGGGATGATGCCGAACGGCTGCAGCAGCGCGCTCGTGACGAACACGACGAGCGGCTCGACCGCCGACCCCTGTCCGCCGTCACCGACCTCGATCGCGATCTCGTCGTGCCAGACGACGCGGCGCTCGGGCATGGCGAGCAGCCGCACGCTGAGAAAGCTCTGGCCCGCGGCGGCGCGAACCAGCTTCGGCACCAGCAGATAGTCGAGGTCGGCGCTCGCCTGTGCCGGATCCGGGGTGCGGGCCGGCGCCGCCACCACGGCGATGTCCTCGAACCGCGCCAGCGCGTTGACGAGCCTGGCGTGCAGCGCATCCGGCGTCACAGCCAGGGCGCCTTCGGCGCCGACGACGGCGACGGGCTCGACCGCGAGCCACGGCTCGCCGGTGCGCCGCCGGGCCGGCCGGGGTGCGATGCTCGCCTCCTCCGCCGCGGTGATGATGCGGTGCAGGTTCCAGTGATCGATCAGCAGCACGTCGAACGCGGCGTAGGCGACGACCGCGAGAATGGCGAGCCAAGCGGGCGTCACCCGAAACCGGGACAGCCCCCGCGCGGGTTCCTGCGGCGCCGGCTGCGGCAGCGGCTCGGCCGCAGGGGTGACCTCGGGTGATGGCTCCGGGAGGGCGGTCGGTGCCTCCGCGACGACCGGCTCCGGCGCGGCCGGCGTGGTCGGTTCGGATGCCGCCGTGGCGACCTCGACGCGGGTGAACACCGGCACGTAGCGGCCGCGCGGCAGGGCGATGCGAACCGGCTCGTCGCGGCCCGCCTCGGCATAGTAGCGGTCGAGCTCCTGGCGAAGCCGCGCCGCCTCGGTGCGGACGATCGACTGGCTGTTCGGGTCGAAGCTCGCGTCACGGCCGAGCGCTTCGACCGCGATCGTATACCCTTTGATCCGGTCGGCGTTGCCGGCCAATGTCTGCGTCACCACCCAGCACAGAAAGGAGGTAATCTGGGGCGAATCCCGAAAGCGCGGCGCGTCCGCGATGCGCGCCAGCGCGGCGGAAATTTCGGCATCCGAGGGACGCGCCGAATGGTCTTGCCTCAGCAAGTTTAATACATCCGAGTTAGTCTGAGAAAGTCAGTCCGCGCATAAACGGCGCCGGATCGAATGTCACCTTACAGACTCGCCGATAAGCATCTTTGAGATAGCGCATGTGGCTCACGATTGAAATGCACTGTCGTTGCGTCTCAGGCGCGCCACTGCCCTCCTGACGTACCACCCTCTCGGTCCGCGGCTCTGCGTGTGACTGTCATCTGACAGACAGTCCGGCCCGAGAGTAAGAATCTGGCAACCACGCCGGCCGAACCCTCGCTCGATCAACGATCACACGATCGAGGGGGCGACGTGACTCACGACAGACGGAAGCGCGCGGAGGCGCGCGAGACGCGCACCCGGCGCGAAGGGACGGTGCTGTGCGTTCTGCGGGCGGACCTGCCGCGGCTGCGCGGCGTGCTCGACACCTACTCCCGCTGCATGGCCGAGATGGTGACCACCCTGTCGGGGCCGGACGTCTCGGCCGACCGGCTCGCCGTGGTCGACCGGCTTCGTCGCGACCACGACGCCGTGCTGGCCGATCTCGAGCGGCTGGTCGACCTCCTGGAGGCGTCGCCCTCCGAGGCGGGCGAGGAGGCGCCGGTGCCGGCCGGCCGGCTCGGCGCAGGGCTCGGCGAGCTCCGCGGCGGCGGCTGGCGAGACTACGCCAAGCGACCGGTCGGCGCCTGGCGCCGGCGATCCGGGGCACAGACCTGAACGTGCAATGTCCGAGCGCGCCGCGGCAAGGCCACGGCCGCGCCGGATGGAGGGTTCCATGTCGTTGTCGAATGTGAAGATTCTCTACAAGATCCTCGCCTGCTTCGGACTGCTGATGGCGGTCGTGGCCGGTGCCGTGTGGTTCACGGCGTCGCGGATGAACGAGATCGACAAGATCTACAGCGAGATGCTCGCGAAAGACGTCGCCGGGATGAAGACCGGGCTGCGGGCCAACCAGGAAATCTTCAATTTCGGCCGGCTGACCTGGCGGATCATCGCCGAGACCGATCCGGCCGACATGCGCAAGATCGTTCAGGAGATCGAGGCCAACCGCACGCGCTTCCGGGAGCTGGCCGCTTCGGCCGGCAAGGACCTGCCCGCCTTCAGCCGGGACTTCGACGCCGCCCGCGACACGTTCGATGCACTCCATGTCGAAGCGGCTGCTGTCACCAAGGCGGCGCTGGCGGGCGAGAACGCCAAGGCGCTGCCGCTCGCCCATGCCATGGCGGTGAAGACCGCCGCGCTCCGCGACACCATGCGCACCATCACGGCAAATCTCGAGCGCTCGCTCGACGAACGGTCCGACCGTGCCTCGGCCGAGGTGGCGGACACCATCAGGACCAGCGTCGTGGCGATCTCGATCGCGGCGCTGCTGGTGCTGGCGCTGGCCTTCGCGGTCGTCCAGTTCGGCGTGGCGAAGCCGCTCGGCGTGCTGTCGCGCACCATGGAGCGGCTCGCCGGCGGCGACTTCGCCGCCGAGGTGGCCGGTGCCGAGCGCAAGGACGAGGTCGGGCTGATGGCCCGCTCGGTCGCGGTGTTCAAGGAGAACGGCATCGAGGCGCAGCGCCTGCGGCGCGAGCAGCAAGAGGCCGAGGCCCGCACGGCGGCGACCCGCAAGGCCGACATGGCCCGGATGGCGGACCAGTTCGAGGCGGCGGTCGGCACCATCGTGGGCGCCGTCTCGTCGGCCGCGACCGAGCTCGAGGCGGCCGCCGGCACGCTGTCGCGCACCGCGGAGACGACGCAGGAGCGGGCCGGCGCAGTCGCCGCCGCGTCCGAGCAGGCCTCCGGCAACGTCCAGAGCGTCGCCTCGGCCACCAACGAGCTGTCGGCCTCGGTGAACGAGATCAGTCGGCAGGTGCAGGAGTCGACCCGTATCGCCTCGGAGGCGGTGCGGCAGGCCGAGAAGACCGATGCCCGGATCGGCGAGCTGTCGCAGGCCGCCGGCCGCATCGGCGACGTGGTCAAGCTGATCACGGCCATCGCCGAGCAGACCAACCTGCTCGCCCTCAACGCCACCATCGAGGCGGCGCGGGCCGGTGAGGCCGGCAAGGGCTTCGCCGTGGTCGCCCAGGAGGTGAAGGCGCTCGCCGCGCAGACCGGCAAGGCGACGGGCGACATCTCGTCCCAGATCGCCGGCATGCAGGCGGCGACCCACGACTCGGTCGCCGCCATCAAGGAGATCGGCGGCACCATCGGGCGGATCGCCGAGATCGCGTCGACCATCGCGGCGGCCGTCGAGGAGCAGGGGGCAGCGACCTCGGAAATCGCCCGCAACGTCCAGCAGGCCGCGGCCGGCACCGGCGAGGTCGCCCGCAACGTCACCGACGTCAACCACGGGGCCGAGGCGACAGGCGCGGCCTCCGCCCAGGTGCTGTCGTCGGCGCAATCGCTGTCGAAGGACAGCAACGCGCTGTCGCGCGAGCTGGCGACCTTCCTGGCGACCGTGCGGGCGGCCTGACCGGGCAGAATGGAATCGGCGCCGGCGCGGCCCGAGCGGCGACGCCGGCACGATCCTTGGAGGTCTCTCGATGACCGCGCCGGCCGCGCCGACGTCCCATCGCGCCGTCTTCGTGAGCGCGCTCCTGGTCTGCATGGTCGCCATCCTCGCGGTGGGCCTGTCGGTCTGGCAGAGCCGGTCCGACGCCATCGCCCAGGCGGTGCGGACCGACCGCAACACCGCGGTCTTCCTGGCCGGGCAGATCGAGCACGCCATCGAGGAGGTCGACACCGTCGTCCGCGACTACCGCGACCTCGCCGAGATCTTCGCCGTCACGTCGGACGACGGCCTCGGCGGACAGTTCAGCGCCGGCGCGCTGCAGGACTGGATGGCGGCGAAGATCCGGGCGATGCCGCACACCGTCTGCATGGCGATCGCCGATGCGAGCGGGCGGGTCGTGAGCGCCTCGCGGCCGCGCCCGACGGCCTTGCCGGGGATCGCCGACAACGGTTTCTTCGAGGCGCTCCGCACCGCCGGGCGGGACGCGCTGCAGGTGTCGCTGCCGACCCGGATGAACAGCACCGGCGAGTCGGTCGTCGTGCTGGCGCGCCGGATCGAGGGGCCGGACGGCGTCTTCCGCGGCGTCGTCATGGTGACGATCGCCACCGCCTGGTTCGATCGCCTGTATCTCACGGCCGGCTTTCTGAAGGAGCAGAGCTTCACACTGTCGCGGCGCGACGGCACGGTGCTGCTGCGCTATCCGGCCGACGCCAGGAGCGCCGGGGCGACGATCCCGGCCGGCTGGCCGTGGCACGATCAGGTCGCCGCCGGCGGCGGCAGCTTCCGCTCGCCCGGCCTGTTCGACGGCGTCACCCGCTGGGTGTCGGTGGCGCCGCTGCCGACCCTGCCGCTGGTGATCGCCGTGACGTCGCCGGAGGCCGGGGTGCTGGCGGCCTGGCGGTCGCGCTCGGCCTATGCGGCCGTCGGCGCGCTGACACTGCTCGGCTTCCTGCTCGCTCTTCTGATCGTGCTCGCCCGCGAGCTTCGGCAGCTCGCCGCCTCCCGCCGCGTCGCCGCGGCGCGGGCGGCGTCGCTCGTGCGCACCAATGCCCGGCTCGCGGACACCAACGCCCAGTTCACGGCGACGCTGCGGGCGATGTCGCAAGGGCTCTGCATGTTCGACGAGGACGGTCGGCTGCGAGTCTGCAACGACGCGTTCCGCCGCATCTGGCGACTGCCCGCCGAGATCGGCCCCGGCTGGAGTCGCGACGCCGTGCTGGCGGAGCGCAGCAGCCGGGCCAAGCGCCTCGTCGGGACCGTCGATCCGGCCGACGTGACGTCCGCGCCCGCCCCCGAGGGGACGCGGGCCGTGCTCTTCGAGCTCGAGGACGGGCGGGTGATCGCCGTCGCCGGGGCGCCGACCGACGACGGCGGCTGGCTGGAGACCCACGACGACGTCACCGACCGGCGTCGCCACGAGCAGCGCATCGCCTTCCTGGCGCGCTACGATTCGCTCACCGGCCTGCCCAATCGCGCGACCTTCCTGGACCGGCTGGAGACCGCCGCGCTGGCCCTGCGCAACGAGGGCATCGCCTTCGCGGTGCTGATGATCGACCTCGATCGCTTCAAGGAGATCAACGACTCGGTCGGCCACACGGTCGGCGACGTGGTGCTGCAGCAGACCGCGTTGCGGCTCGCCCAGGCGGCGCGCGGCGACGACACGCTGGCGCGGCTCGGCGGCGACGAGTTCGCCGTGATCCGTTCCGTCCGGGGGAGCGGCCGCACCGACGAGCCGGCGGATGCGGGGCTGCGCTCGGCGCGCGAGGAGGCGGAGGATCTGGCCCAGCGCATCGCCGCGCTGCTCGTGATCCCGCACCGGATCGACGGCGCCAGCCATGGGGTCGCCGCCAGCATCGGCATCGCGGTCGCCCCGCAGGACGGCAGCGATCCGGCCGATCTCCTGAAGAAGGCCGACCTCGCTCTCTACCGCGCCAAGGCGGTCGGCACCGGACGGTTCGTCCACTACGATCCGGGGATGTCGGAGGAGGTGGAGGCGCGCCGCAAGCTGGAGGTGGAGATCCGCCGCAGCCTGGAGGATGGCGACTTCCTGCTGCATTACCAGCCGGTCGTCGACGTGGCGACCGGCCGCGTCGCGGCCGTCGAGGCGCTGGTGCGCTGGCAGCATCCCGAACGCGGGCTCCTGTCGCCACAGGCGTTCATCCCGCTCGCCGAGCAGACGGGCCTGATCGGGCCGCTCGGCGATGTCGTGCTGCGCGCCGCCTGCGCCGAGGCGGCCGGCTGGCCCGCCGACCTCAAGGTCGCCGTCAATGTCTCGGCCGCGCAATTCGGCAATCCCGGGCTGTTCGACGACATCGCCGGAGTGCTCGCCGCGGCCGGCCTGCCGCCGCAGCGGCTGGAGATCGAGATCACCGAGACGGTGCTGCTGGAGAACGAGGAGCGCAACGTCGCGGTGCTGCGGGCGCTCGCGAGCCTCGGCGTCGGCGTCGCGCTCGACGACTTCGGCACCGGCTACGCCTCGCTCGCCTATCTGGCGACGTTCCCGTTCAGCAAGCTCAAGATCGACCGCCGCTTCACCGGCGACATCCTGGCGAAGCGCGAATGCGCCGCGATCGTCTGCTCGGCGGCGACGCTCGGCCTCAGCCTCGGCCTGACCGTCGTCGCCGAGGGCGTCGAGACGGCGGCGCAGCTCGAGGTGCTGCGGCTCACCGGCGTCACCCAGGCGCAGGGCTATCTGTTCGGCGCGCCGATGCCGGCC